>NZ_NKCO01000028.1:0-62210 GCF_002245615.1 Mycobacterium neumannii
TGGATAAGGGGCAGGCGGCGGGGCGAAGGGATCGCCCGGGGGGGGCGGTGGCGGAGGCGCAGGTGCGGCCAGCGCGTCAACGGGTGCGGGCGGAGGCGGCGGAGCGAACGGGTCGAACGGCGGGGGTGGCGGTGGCAGCAGGTTGTTCACGGCCTCGACGGCGTCGTCGACGACATTGCGCGGCGTCGCACCCGACAATCCCTTACCGCACGTCGGCCACGCGCCCTTGCCCTGGCTGGCGAGCACGCGTTCGGCGACGGCGATCTGTTCTTCCTTGCTGGCCAGGTGTGCGGCGGGGGCGTACTCACCGCCGCCGTGACCGGTCCAGGTGCTCGGCGCGAACTGCAGACCACCCTGGTAGCCGTTGCCGGTGTTGATGGCCCAGTTGCCGCCGGACTCGCAGCTGGCCACCCGATCCCATTCGCCGTCGGTGGCGGCGTGGGCTTGGCCGGCGAGGGCAAGGCTTCCGGTTCCGAGCACAGCGCCCGTGAAGGCGACTTTCGCGACGCTTACAGCCGATGAAGCCGGCTTGCGGTGCCGTCCACTCATAGGTGCTTCCGGTCCTCTCTTCGGCGCCCACGAGGTCAGCTGTCGGGTTCGGGCTGGAGAGGTATTGCCCGGCCTTGTCGCACAATGCGATTCGGCTTCACCCCAAGGAACCGATCGGCTCCAGGTCCGTCTTTGACTCGGCGGACCGGTTGGGTCCCCCGCCTCCATCCAAGTTGTTCGTTGGTATCCCGTGCACCAACGGATGGAGCTCGGCGCGGTTGGGCACGGCGGGCCAGTCGGTTTGAGGTCGACCGGCTTGGGACTGAACCGTATCGGCTCGTTTTGGGCGCGTCATCTTTTGCCGATTACGGCGTTTTCGCCTTCGGCAAATCTTAAAAATCCTCTAAATGCCCAGCAGATTTCTGCGTTTCCGCAGGACTATCGCGCGCTAAATCGCGTCGTAGCCAGGTTGTGATCATTCCGTGATGTGACGGAAATCACCGTTATCCGCCGGCGAATGGGGGAAGAACATCGACGGTTTGGGCGTCGCGCAGCGCGACGGCGTCGTCGCGCACAGCGATGCCGTCAGTCAGAAAAGAGCAGCGTTTCAGCACTTTCGCCAGATTCTCGTCGCGCTCACTGAGCTGCCCGACGAGTTCGGCGAGCGTCGTTCCCGGCTGAAGCCGAATCGTCTCCCCATCGTTACCGGCGGCGGCCCGTGCGGCCGCGAAATAGCGGACGTTCACCGCAACCGTGGTCGTTGTCGTCGTCATTGCTTCCTTTGACTCATCCGCCGATCGCGCTCATCGGCCGATCGGGTTGTACGAAGTTCGGATCGTTGATTCCGTGGCCCGCCGCTTTCGCCCACATCGCCAGACGCCACGCGGCCTCGAGGGCGGCGTCGTCGGCGCCCGCGCGCATAAGGTGTCGCAGGTCGGTCTCTTGCTGCGCGAACAGGCAGTTGCGGACCTGGCCGTCGGCGGTCAGCCGGGTGCGATCGCAGGCGGAGCAGAACGCGTGTGACACCGAGGCGATGATGCCGACCTTGCCCACGCCGCCGTCGACGCGCCACAACTCGGCCGGCGCCGACCCGCGCGGGGCGGTGTCCGGGGTGAGGTCGAAATGCTGCTGCAGCGCGGCGAGAACGTCGTCGGCGGAGATCGCCTTGCCGCGTTGCCACGAGTGGCCGGCGTCCAACGGCATCTGCTCGATGATGCGTAGCTGGTAGCCGTGGTCGAGGCAGAAGCGCAGCAGCCCGACCGCGTCGTCAAGGCCGGTGACCGGGTCGAGGACGGCGTTGACCTTCACAGGGTCCAGGCCCGCCGTCTTCGCGGCCCGCAGACCGGCCAGCACATCGGGGAGCCGGTCCCGGCGGGTGATGGCGGCGAATCGCGCGGCGTCGACGGTATCCAGCGAGACGTTGATGCGGTCCAGCCCGGCCTGCCTGAGCCGTTCGGCCCGCTTGTCGAGGCCGATGCCGTTGGTAGTCAGCGTGATCTCCGGCCGGGGGCTCAGCGCAGTCGTCGCGGCGATGACGTCCTCGAGGTGGCGCGCGACCAGAGGCTCGCCACCGGTGAAGCGCACGCTTCTGACGCCGAGCCTCGTGACGGCGATGCGCAGCAGGCGGGTCAACTCCTCGGGCCGCAGCAGCCGCTCCAACGGCAACCAGTCCAGGCCCTCGGCGGGCATGCAGTAGGTGCACCGCAGGTTGCATCGGTCGGTCAACGACACCCGCAGATCGGTGGCGATGCGGCCGAAGGTGTCGATCAGCGGCCCGTCGGCCGGGGCGGGGGAGGACGGTGCGGCGGACGGCACGCCGAGGTGGACGACGGTCACGCGAATGCCCGCTCCGGGTTGTTCGCGGCGTCGACGGGCACGATCTCCTTGCCCAGCGGCATCAGCGACAGCGGGATCAGCTTGAGGTTGGCCAGTGCGAGCGGAATGCCGACGATCGTGATCGCCATCGCGATCGCGGTGATGATGTGCTCGAGGGCCAGCCAGACGCCGAACAGGATGACCCAGATGACGTTGCCGACCAGCGCGCCGGGCCGCGGCCCCGGCTTCTCGACGATGGTGCGGCCGAACGGCCACAGCGCATACATCGCGATACGAAGCGCGGCGAACCCGAACGGAATGGTGATGATCAGGACGAAACAGATCAGCGCCGCGAGCAGGTAGCCCAGCGCCAGCCACAGGCCGCCGAAGACCAACCAGATGATGTTGAGTATCAATCGCATATCGGCGCTTCTTCTCCTCCAGCGGTGGTCTTCAGCCTACCGATAAGGGGGTGCTGGCGAGTTAGAGGTCAGAGTAGGATCGAGCAGCACGCGTCCCGGCGCATCGGGGCGCTTTCCTTTTGTAGGTACAACGACGAGCGGGTGAGACCAGTGCCGACCGGCAGGGTTAAGTGGTACGACGCCGAAAAGGGCTTCGGGTTTTTGTCCCAGGAGGACGGCGAGGACGTCTACGTCCGATCCTCGGCGCTGCCCTCCGGTGTCGAGACCCTCAAGGCCGGGCAGCGCGTCGAGTTCGGCATCGCCGCGGGCAGGCGCGGGCCGCAGGCGCTGACGCTGACGCTCATCGATCCACCGCCGAGCCTGTCGCGCACGCGCCGGGAGGCCGCCGCCGCCGAGCGCAAGCACTCGCCCGACGAGTTGCACGGCATGATCGAGGACATGATCACGCTGCTCGAGAGCGCTGTGCAGCCCGAACTGCGTAAGGGTCGCTATCCCGACCGCAAGGCCGCCCGCCGCGTGTCCGAGGTGGTGCGGGCGGTCGCCCGCGAGCTCGAGGCCTAGTTTCTGGTCTTGGCGCCGAAGCCGAGGCCGAGCAGCGGGCGGACGGGGTACTGAAACTTCAGCCGAGTGTGGGGTCGCGTCACGCCCTCGACGGCCAAAGCGTGCTTCAATGCCACACTCGGCGGGCATGCTGAGTCGCATGGCATATGTGGCCGACAAATCCGACTCCGGTGGCGAGTTCAACCGCGACACCAAGTACATCGGCACTCGTATCACCGCCGATGGCCGCGACGGGTATCCCGTCGAACCCGGCCGCTATCGGCTCGTCGTCGCGCGGGCCTGCCCGTGGGCCAACCGCACGATCATCGTCCGACGGCTGCTCGGACTCGAGGACGCCCTGTCCATCGGCTTCTGCGGGCCCACCCACGACCAGGACAGCTGGACGTTCGACCTCGACCCGGACGGCGTCGACCCGGTGCTGGGAATCCCCCGGCTCAAAGACGCCTACCTGAAGCGTTTGCCCGACTACGACAAGGGCATCACGGTCCCCGCGATCGTCGACGTGCCAACCGGTGAGGTCGTCACCAACGACTTCCCGCAGATCACGCTCGACTTCTCCACCGAGTGGACGCAGTACCACCGCGACGGCGCGCCCGACCTCTACCCCGAGAAGCACCGCGACGAGATCGACGAGGTGGCCCACCGTATCTACACCGAAATCAACAACGGCGTGTACCGGTGCGGGTTCGCCGGATCGCAGGAGGCCTACGACAAGGCCTACGACAGATTGTTCTTCGCGCTCGACTTGCTCTCCGAGCGCCTGGACGGCCAGCGATATCTGGTGGGCGACACCATCACCGAGGCCGACGTGCGGCTGTTCACCACGTTGGCGCGCTTCGACCCCGTCTATCACGGGCACTTCAAGTGCAACCGCCAGAAGCTCGCCGAGCTACCCGTGCTGTGGGCCTATGCCCGCGACCTGTTCCAGACCCCGGGGTTCGGCGACACCATCGACTTCGTTCAGATCAAGCAGCACTACTACATCGTGCACACCGACATCAACCCGACGCAGGTCGTGCCGAAAGGACCAGATCTGGCCAACTGGTTGACACCGCACGGTCGAGAAGCCCTGGGCGGCAGGCCGTTCGGAGACGGGACACCGCCGGGTCCGACGCGCGAGGGTGAGCGGGTCGAAGAGGGCCACGGCGCCGGATGACGCCGACTCAGGACCAGACCGTGCGCACCGACCACTCGGCGTGCGGCGCCGGCACCTCCTCGTCGTCGATGCGCACCAGCGTGGGCAACAGCACGGCCAGCCCGGTGAGCTTGCCGCGCCGCGGGTCGACGGTCGGAATCGTCACCGCCAGTCGCGTCCCCGGGCGGAACTCCTCGACGACGTCGGAATCCTCATACTGGCGCAGCAACACCCACGGCGCCCTGGCGATCGCCGGTGGCACCGACAGCTGCACCGCGTCGCTCTCGGTGACGGGCAGTTCGCCCTGGTCTTGAAAGACCTCACACTTGGTGGGGTTGAGCACCTCGCAGTAGCGGTACGGGCCGACCCGCACGAGGTGTCCGTGCGAATACGCGCTGATCTCAGCGTATTTCGGTGAGTCGTCGTTGCCGCTGAGCCACCAGACGAGCACACCGGTACCCGCCGACGCGAGGATCACCACCGCGACGAGCGCGGCGATCATGCGTTTCACTCGTGCGCCACCGCCGCGGTCTCCGTGCGTCCGCCCTCCTGCTCGGCCAGCACGGGTCGGTTGCCGCCCAGACCCGGAATGAGCGAATCACCGCGGTAGCTCACCACGGTCTGCGCCAGACCGAGAATCAGCACCGAGGTGATCGCCGTGAAGCCCACCCACAGTTCGGTGTAGACGAGCACGCCGACCGCACCGCCGGCGACCCAGGCCAACTGCAGCACCGACTCCGAGCGGCCGAAGGCCGAGGCACGCGACTCCTCCGGGAGGTCGTCCTGCAGCGACGCGTCCAGCGAGGCCTTGCCGATCGCGCTGGCCCCCGACGTGAGCAGCGTGGCGATCGCGGCGACCAGCAGGTTGCCGGTCAGCGCTGCGGCCAGCGCCGCGAGGGTGACGACGATCGTGCAGCGCACCACCACCTGCGCCGGACGGCCCAGCTTGAGGCGCGCGCTGGTGAAGTTGCCCGCGAAGTTGCCGATGGCCGCGGCCGCGCCGATCAGTCCGAGTATGCGCAGCTGCTCCCACCCGCTGGCGTCGTGCGACTTGGCGACGAACGCCGGATACAGGAAAAGAAAGCCCACCATCACCTTGATGGTGCAGTTGCCCCACAGTGCGGCGATGGTGTTGCGGCCCAACGGCTGCCGCGCCGACTTCGGCGGAGGCAGATGCTCGGTGCCGCGCCGCAGTTCGCCCGTGCGACCGTGGTAGCTCAGCGTCGCAGGGACCTCGCCCTCGGTGACCTCGACCCATTTCGGGATCCGCATCGCCAGCGCCGCACCCGCCACCGACACCGCGACGATCACGTACAAGGCACCGGGCATCTGGAACAACTTGAACAGGTACTCCGCACCCGCGGCCACCGCGCCGCCGACCAGCGTGCCGCCGAGCAGACCGAACGTAGTCAGCCGCGAGTTCACCCGCACCAGGTCGATGGTCGGCGGCAACACCCGCGGCGTCACCGCGCTACGCAACACACTGAATGACTTGGACAGCACCATCATTCCGAGCGCGCACGGATACAGCACCCACGAAGGGAAGCTGCCGGTGACACCGTCGTAGTTGGCGATCAGCACCACCGCGAGCCCCGTGCGCAACGCGAACGACGTGGCGAGCGCGACGCGGCGGCCGTGTTGCAGCCGGTCCAGCGCGGGTCCGATGAGCGGGGCGATGACGGCGAACGGCGCGATCGTGATCAACAGGTACAGCGCGACTTTGCCCTTGCTCTCCCCGGAGGCCGCCGCGAAGAACAACGTGTTGGCCAGCGCGACGGCCATCGCGGCGTCGACGGCGAAGTTCGCCACCACCGGCCACGTCAACGCGGTCAGCCCCGACTTGTCGGCACCGTCCGCGGTCGCGGCCCTGTGCACCAGGCCGTACATCTTGGAGCCCATCTCGCGGCTGCGCTGCGCGGCCGCCCGTGTGACGGTGACCTTGTCGCCCTCGGCGCCGCCCATCCTGTGCGGCGGCGTCGTGGCACCGAATTCGCGGGTGGGCTCGTCGAGCGGAGGCAACCAGCGGTTGGCGCTGGGCGTCGGCCCGCTGCGCCGGGGACGACGGTAGTTCGGGTCGCTCGGGTAGTTCGCCATCCCCGGGTGCTCGTCACTCCACCGGTCGTCGCCCCAGCGGTCGTCGGCGGGCGGCCGTGGCGGGTAGTACCGAGGGTCACGCCGATCCGCAGAGTCTCGGGGGTCACGGCGCGGTCCGGTCACGATGTCGATTCTCCACCATCGAAGCGGTCGCGGGCGTGCAGCCAACCGGTGTGGCTGCCGGTTAGCCGGTCAGGCAGTATTGAGGGCGATGGACAGCGTGACCGAATCCGCCGAGCGGCCGGATCTGGAGGCGGTACTCCTGGGCGCCGTCGACGACGCGCGTGCGGCGATCGTCGAGTTCAGCGGCGAGGACACCGTCGGTGAGTACCTGGGTGCCAGCTTCGAGGACCCGACCGCGGCCACGCACCGCTTCCTCGCCGACATGCCGGGCTACCGCGGCTGGCAGTGGGCCGTCGTCGTCGCGGCGTGGCCCGGCGCTGACCACGCCACCATCAGCGAGGTGGTGCTGGTTCCGGGGCCGACAGCGTTGCTGGCGCCGAAGTGGGTGCCGTGGCAGGACCGCGTCCAGCCCGGCGATCTGGGCCCGGGAGATCTTCTCGCCCCGGCCCCGGACGACCCGCGTCTGGTGCCCGGCTACATGGCGACCGGCGACCCGCAGATCGACGACGTCGCACTCGAGGTGGGTCTGGGCCGTCGCCAGGTGCTCAGCCGATGGGGCCGCATGGACGCGGCGCAACGCTGGCACGACGGCGAGTACGGCCCGGGTTCGGCGATGGCGCGCTCGACGCGGCGGGTGTGCCGCGACTGCGGGTTCTACCTTCCGCTGGCCGGTGCCCTGGGCACGACGTTCGGCGTCTGTGCCAACGAGTTCTCCGCCGACGGGCACGTCGTCGACTCCGAATACGGTTGCGGCGCACACTCGGACACGCCCCAGCCCGCGGGCGGCGGATCCCCGCTCTTCGACCCGTACGACGACGGCGTGCTCGACCTGACCGAACCGGCCGACTAGCGGTTAGCTTTCGGCGGCGGCCTTGATCCGCGCGAGCGTCTCGTTCATCCCCTCGACGAGTTCACGTTCGAAGCTGGGCACGCCACCCATCACCGCGTTGACCAACATCGTCGACACCGGCTTGACCCCGTTCTCCGCGTGACGGGTCTCCACCAGACGGGTGCCGGTCTCGGTTGGCTCGAGCTCGTAGCTCCACACGGTGTTGTTCTCGTTGACCCGAAACGCCAGCTTCTTCTCCGGGACCACCTCGATGATCCGGCTCGTGGTGGGCCACATCAGGAACTTGCGCCGGTTGAGGTTGATCGTCCGCGCACCCGGCTGCAGCGGGCCGAACGTCTTCATGACCCGGCACTGCGGGCTCCACCGCGGCATGTTCTTGAGGTTCGAGACCAGCTCCCACACCTTCGCCACCGGGGCGTTGATTATCGTCTCGGCCTGCAACATCGGGGCTGCCATAGCCTTCTCCTGTCTGCTCATCTCGCGCTAGGTGAGTCCGCTCTGCGCCCCGCGCGATCCGCGACGCACGGCGCGACGTTGCCACAACCAGATCGCCGTGCCAAGGGCACCGACGCCTAGCCCGGCCACCGTGTACGGCCGCCATTCGTGTAGACCGGTCACCGTGAACGCCAGGATCGCAGCGACGACCCAACCGGCCGCGATCGCGACGATGACCGGAGCCGGCCTGAGCAGGCTGGCGGGCAACGGGGGCGGTTGCGGGGTCATCGCTATGAAAGGTAGCCCACCGCGCTGCGGTGCCGGCCGAGCGCGCCTGCCGTGACGCACACTGTGATCGACGTCGACGATCCCTCCGATCCGCGACTCGACGACTTTCGCGATCTCAACAGCGTCGACCGCAGACCCGACCTGCCCACCGGCAAGGGGCTCGTGATCGCCGAAGGCGTGCTGGTGGTGCAACGCATGCTGGCCTCGCGGTTCGCGCCGCGCGCGATGATGGGCACCGACCGCCGGCTGCAGGAACTCGCGGGCGACCTCGTCGGCGTCTCGGCCCCCTATTACCGGGTCCCCGCCGATGTGATGGCCGAAGTGGTTGGCTTTCACCTCAACCGCGGCGTGCTGGCGTCGGCATCGCGGCCGCGCGAGTTGACGGTCGCCGAGGTGTTGAACGGTGCCCGCACCGTCGCGGTCCTTGAAGGCGTCAACGACCACGAGAACCTCGGCTCGATCTTTCGCAACGCGGCCGGTCTCGGCGTGGATGCGGTCGTGTTCGGCACGGGCTGCGCCGACCCGCTGTATCGGCGAGCCGTTCGGGTGTCGATGGGCCATGCGCTGCTCGTGCCCTACGCATGGGCGCAGTCGTGGCCTGATGACCTGAAGTTGTTGCAGGACAATGGGTTTCGTCTGTTGGCGATGACACCCACGCCTACCGCAAGCACCCTGGCCGACGCGATGGCGGGCGTCGCCGACGACAAGGTGGCGATCCTCGTCGGGGCGGAGGGGCCGGGGCTCACCGAGCGGACGATGCGTGCGGCCGATCTGCGGGTGCGGATTCCGATGTCGCGGGGAACCGACTCGCTCAACGTCGCGACCGCTGCGGCCCTGGCGTTCTATGAGCGGGTTAGATTGGGCACCGGCGAGATTGAGCGGAGCGACGCGGAGTGAATGAGATGGCCGACGACTCGACGCCGTGGGCGATGGGGTTGACGGTGGCGGGGTTTGTCGCGGCGGTCGTCGCCGCCGCGATCGTCGTGCTCAGCCTCGGACTGTTGAGGTTGCACCCGCTGCTGGCGATCGGACTCAACCTGGTCGCGGTCGGCGGCCTGGCCCCGACGGTATGGGGGTGGCGCGACCGGCCGGTGTGGCGGTGGTTCGTGTTGGGCTCCGGCGTCGGCGTGGCTGCGGCGTGGTTGGTGGTGCTCGCCGTTGCGTTGAGCGGCTGACCTGGCGCGGTACGTCAGCGCTGGCCGCTGGACCGCACGCCCAGCAGAACGTCCTCCCACGCCGGGACCGCCGGCTTGGCCTTACCCCTGCGCGCCTTGGGCTGCTTCGGTGCGACCGCTTCGGCCTCCGCCTCGGGCTGCGGTTCCGGTGGACTGACCTGCACCGGGGGCTCAATCGGAAGCGTCGGCTTCTCGGCCTCAGCCGCAAACTCGGGCAGCGCGGCGACCGGACGCAGCGGGCGCGAGAAGTTCGGGTCGATCAGCTCGGAGGCCGCGTCGTCGAACGCCGTCACCGTCCCGCCGTGGGCGCCGGGGGTGAACCGGAAGTGGGCGACGTTGTCGGACATCCCCGCCTTCCACGCCAGCTGCACGGTCCAGCGGCCGTCCTCGTTGCGCCACGCATCCCATGCGGGGGCGTCGGGGTCGAGCCCGCGCGCGATCAACGCCGTCGTGACCGTCTCCAGCAGGGTCAGCACCGACGGACCGTCGGGAAGAACCGGGTGCGCGGCCGTCGCCAGCTCGGCGGCGCGGGAACGTTCGAGTAACACTGGGTGGGCGAACCGCTCGACACGGGCCACGTCGACACCCGACGCCTGGGCGACCTGCTCGATGGACGCGCCCGCCCTGATCCGCGATTGGATCTCTCTGGGGCGCAACACGTTGTGAACCTCGGCCTCGTCTCGTGTCTGGCTCGAACCCATCTGGTCACCTCGAACGGCGGCCCGCAACCGATCGTCGCGCCGCAGCGTGAATTTCTCGCCGGAGCCGTCGACCTCGCAGATGATTCGTTTGCCGTCCACATCGAGTCCGACGACTTTGAGTTCCCGCATGGCGACCTCCTCCGGGCTAGCGCAAAGCCCGATCAACCGGACACTACTGCGTTATCCGGGCGTTACCTGGTAGGACACGCCAGCTAAAGCCGCTCCCCGCCTGTTGGTCGCGGCTAAAGCCGCTCCACCACCCAATCGATGCACGCCGTGAGCGCGCTGACGTCGTCGGGCTCCACGGCCGGGAACATCCCCACCCGCAGCTGGTTGCGGCCGAGCTTGCGATAGGGCTCGGTGTCGACGATGCCATTGGCCCGCAGCGTCTTGGCCACGGCCGCGGCGTCGATGTCGTCGTTGAAGTCCACGGTGCCCACCACCTGCGAACGCAAGGCCGGATCCGCGACGAACGGTGTGGCGAACTTGGCCGCGTCGGCCCATCCGTACAGCCGCTGCGACGAGTCCGCCGTGCGCTTGACCGCCCAGTCCAGCCCGCCGTTGCCCAGCAGCCAGTCCAGCTGCTCGGCCAGCATGATCAAGGTGCCGATCGCCGGGGTGTTGTAGGTCTGGTTCTTGAGGCTGTTCTCGATCGCGATCGGCAGCGACAGGAACTCCGGCACCCAGCGGCCCGAGTTCGCGATCGCCTCGACGCGGGCGAGCGCGGCCGGCGACATGATCGCCAGCCACAGTCCGCCGTCGCTCGCGAAGTTCTTCTGCGGAGCGAAGTAGTAGACGTCGGATTCGGTGATGTCGACTTCAAGCCCACCCGCCGCAGACGTCGCATCGATCGCAATCAGCGCATCGCCCGACCCGTCGGGGCGCCGCACGGGGACCGCAACACCGGTCGAGGTCTCGTTGTGTGCCCAGCCGATCAGGTCGACCGACGGGTCCGAGGTCGGCTCCGGTGCGCTGCCCGGGTCGGCCTTGACGACGACCGGATCGCCAACGAACGGGTTCTTGGCGACGGCCGAGGCGAATTTCGCGCTGAACTCCCCGTACGTGAGATGCAGCGACCGCTTGTCGATCAGGCCGAACGCCGCCGCATCCCAGAACGCGGTGGTGCCGCCGTTGCCGAGGATCACCTCGTAGCCGTCGGGCAGCGAGAACAGCTGGCGCAGCCCTTCGCGCACCCGGCCGACCAGGTTTTTCACCGGCGCCTGGCGGTGCGAGGTGCCGAACAGGTCGCCCGCTGCGGCGAACGCACTGAGCTGTTCCGGTCGGACCTTGGAGGGCCCGCAGCCGAAGCGGCCGTCGCGCGGTTTGAGGTCGGCGGGAATCGTCAGCTGCGACATGCGGTCAACAGTAATGACCGGACCTGTGCCGTCGCCGTGGGGAGGGGCGGCAGAGAAAAGTCACGAAAGTGGGTAAACGGGCTTCATAGAGACCTCGCCGTGTCCATACTGTGACCTGTCGGGGACTGAAGCTCGAGCCCAGGGGGGCACGTGAACAGTCGTAGAAGAAGCTCGGTCCTGATATCTGTGTGTGCGGCCGCGGCGGCCGTCAGTGCCCCAATGCTCGCTCATGCCGACGGCGCCGACGACGGTGCGCTGCTCAACGAGATCAACGCTGCCCGCGCCGCGAACGGATGCGGTCCGGTCGCAGCGAACCCACAGCTGAGCGCGGCCGCGGCCCGGCAGGCCAACGACATGCTGGCCAACAATGTGCGAAGCCACACCGGTTCGGACGGGTCATCGGTCGGTCAGCGCATCACCGCCGCCGGCTACACGCAGTTCTCCAACGCCGGCGAGATCATTTTCTGGAGCACCGGGGTCGCCGCCGTTCCCGCAGAAGCCGTGAACTGGTGGATGAACAGCCCCGGCCACCGCGCGATCATCACCGATTGCGGCATGACCGAAGCCGGCGTCGCGGTCGTGCGCAACGGCGCCAGGGCCGCCGCTGTCGGCGAGTTCGGTAGCCGGTAACACCCGAACCGCCCGAAGGTCACCTCAGTGTGATCGCCATCACATGACACCGTATTTCAGGCGGTGTGACACATCGCGTTGAGGGGTATGTTCAGTAGGCGATACCTCCGGTACCGTTGTTGGACATCAGAGGCGCGAATGTAAACCTCATAGGGGAGGCTGAAGATGGCGCGGACTCGAATGGTCAGGCGATGGCGTCGCAACATGGAAGTCAGCGACGACGCCGATTACGTCGACACCCTCACCACACTGTCCGAGGGTTCGGTGCGGCGGAATTTCAATCCGTACACCGACATCGACTGGGACTCTCCGGAGTTCGCGGTCACCGACAACGACCCCCGCTGGGTACTGCCCGCCACCGACCCGCTCGGTGGACATCCCTGGTATCAGGCCCAGCCGCTGGAGCGGCAGATCGAGATCGGGATGTGGCGGCAGGCCAACGTCGCCAAGGTCGGGTTGCAGTTCGAGATCATCCTCATCCGCGGCCTGACGAACTACGCGTTCTGGGTGCCCAACGGGTCGCCCGAATACCGGTACTGCCTGCACGAGTCGGTCGAAGAGTGCAACCACACGATGATGTTCCAGGAGATGGTCAACCGCATCGGCGCGGACGTGCCGGGCATGCCGCGCATGCTGCGCTGGCTGTCGCCGTTCATCCCGCTGATCGCCGGGCCGCTGCCGATCCCGTTCTTCTTCGGCGTGCTCGCCGGCGAGGAACCGATCGACCACACCCAGAAGAACGTGCTGCGCGAGGGCAAAGAACTGCATCCGATCATGGAGCGGGTGATGGCGATCCACGTCGCCGAGGAAGCGCGCCACATCTCGTTCGCCCACGAGTATCTGCGCAAGCGCCTGCCGCATCTGAATCGCCGGCAGCGGTTCTGGCTGTCGTGGAACGTGCCGATCATCATGCGGGTGCTGTGCCAGGCGATCATCGTGCCGCCGAGGTCCTTCTGGCGGGAGTTCGACATCCCGCGCTCGGTGCGCAAGGAGCTGTTCTTCCGCGCACCCAAGTCGAGGCAGTTCCTGCGCGACATGTTCGGCGACGTCCGGATGCTCTGCCACGACACCGGGCTGATGAACTCGTTCGCCAAGCTCGTGTGGCGGATGTGCAGGATCGACGGTCCGCCCAGCCGCTACCGCAGCGAGCCGGCTCGCCAGCACGTGGTCGCTGCCGCGTAGGGAGCGCTTGTGCCCCATGTGATCACCCAGTCGTGTTGCAGCGACGGGTCCTGTGTCTACGCGTGTCCGGTGAACTGCATCCACCCGACGCCCGACGAACCCGGCTTCGCCACCGCCGAGATGCTCTACATCGATCCGGTGGCGTGTGTGGACTGCGGTGCATGCGTGTCGGCGTGCCCGGTCGGCGCGATATCGCATGATTCGAGGTTGACGCCCGCGCAGCTCCCGTTCGTCGAGTTGAACGCCGCGTTCTATCCCGAACCGGACGGAAAGCTGCCGCCGACATCGAAACTGGCGCCGGTCATCGAGGCACCGGTGGTGTACCCGAGGGCGGGTGGACCGCTCACCGTGGCGATCGTCGGCTCGGGACCGGCGGCGATGTATGCCGCCGACGAGCTACTCACCCAGAAAGGGGTGCGCGTCAACGTTTTCGAGCGGCTGCCCACGCCATACGGATTGGTGCGCGCCGGCGTCGCCCCCGACCATCAAAGCACCAAACGCGTGACCAAGCTGTTCGACAGGGTCGCGGCACAACCGGGATTCACCTTCTACCTCAACGTCGAGGTGGGCAACGACGTCACCCACGACGAACTGCTCGAGCATCACCACGCCGTCCTCTACGCCGTCGGGGCGCCCAATGACCGCCGGCTCGACATCGCGGGAATGGACCTGCTTCGCACGGGTACTGCCACCGAGTTCGTTGCCTGGTACAACGGCCACCCCGACTTCGACTCACTGCCCATCGATTTGAGTCACGAGCGCGTGGTCATCGTCGGCAACGGCAACGTCGCCCTCGACGTTGCTCGGATACTCGCCACACCGCCCGATGTCCTTGCGAGCACCGACATTTCCGATCACGCGCTCGCCGTGCTCCGCGCATCGAAGGTGACCGAGGTGGTGATCGCGGCCCGCCGCGGCCCCGCCGACTCGGCGTTCACGCTGCCCGAGCTGATCGGGCTGACGTCTGCGTGCGAGGTGGTGCTCTCGCCTGAGGACCACGCGTTGGTGGACCGCGACCTGGCCACCACCGAGGATCGGTTGACCCGCAACAAGTTGGAGATCCTGAGCAAGCTGGCGGATACCTCCGCGCCGGTGACGCGACCCCGTATCCAGCTGGCCTATTCGCTCACGCCGAAGCGCGTCGTCGGTGACGTCCGCGCCGAGGCGATGGAGTTCACGGTCACCGGCACCGACGAGGTGCGTTGGGTCGACGCGGGACTGGTGTTGACCTCGATCGGCTACCGCGGCAAACCGATTCGCGGGCTGCCCTTCGACGAGTCCGCCGCGGTCGTGCCCAACGACGGTGGTCGCGTCGTCGACCCGCCGTCGGGTACGCCCGTTGCCGGCAGCTACGTGGCGGGCTGGATCAAACGCGGGCCAACGGGCTTCATCGGCACCAACAAGTCGTGCGCCGCGCAGACCGTGCACAACCTCGTCGCCGACTACAACGAGGGCAGGTTGCGCGATCCCGTGTACAAGCCCGCGGCACTCGAGAAACTCATTCGCAGCAGGCGGCCCGACATGGTCGACTCCGCCGGGTGGAAGGCGATCGACGCCGCCGAAGTCGCCCGCGGCGGCGACGAACGACCGCGCGTGAAGTTCGCTGTGGTCACCGACATGCTCTCCGCCGCGGCCGACTCCCGCGGACCCGGGCTCGGCCGGCGCCTGCTGGCCGGCCTGCGCCGCTAGCTCCGTCACTGGTGCTGCTGCACCGCCTTCTCGATCTCCTCGGGGCTGACTTCACGCATCGGCTGCCCCATCGACCACACATGCCCGAACGGGTCGCGCAGCTCGCCGTAGCGATCGCCCCAGAACATGTCACCGAGCGGCATGACGACCGTCGCGCCGGCGTCGACGGCCTTCTGGAACTTGGCGTCGACATCGGTGACCGTCAGATGGATGGTCACCGGCGAGCCGCCGAGAGCTTCCGGCGTCGCAGACTTACCGTCGTTCATGTCCGGGAAGTCGTCGTTGAGCATCACGAGCGCCCCGTTGATGCGCAGCGCGGCGTGGAACAGCCTCTTGCCGTCGGGCCCCGGCACGCGGCCGAGTTCCTCGGCGCCGAAGGCCTTGACGTAGAAGTCGATGGCTGCGGCGCCGTCGCTGACCGTGAGCATGGGCGACACTGCTGGTTCAAAGTCGATGGCCATGTGGAGAGCTCCTCTCAAATTCGATGTGTCCCGCGGACGCGGTTGTCAGTACCGACCACGCGAGCGCGCTCAATTCATCGGTACGCGCTCATGCAACCACTGCCCACCGACAGATCAGAGGCTTCAGACGATCGAGAACGACGCCGGCAGAGCGTCGCGGCCCGTCAGCGCCATCAGCACCGTCTCGCCCTGCTGCTCGGCGGCGATGCGTGCCGCCAACACCAGCGCCTCCTCGAGCACAGGTGGCGGCAGCGTGAACGAAAGACCAACGGCGCGTGCGATGTCCAGGCTGTGCACGGCCAGCTCGAATGTCCGCGTCGGCAGATAGGTCCGCAACCGGATGCCCAGCCCGCCCAGCACCCGGATCAACGGGTCGTCCACCGTCTCCAATCGCGCGATCGCTCGGGAGACGAGGTCTGCCACTGCGGCCGCCGGGTCGTCACCGAGGTCGCGCCCCGCCTGCCTGCCGCGCTCGGCCACATCGGCGGGATTCAAGCCCAGCGCCGTTGGGTTCACCCGTGCGTAATACTCCTGCGGCGTGGCGATGTCCTCCGCCTCAGCGGTGGTCTCGAGGTACGTGAGCACCGTCGTCAGCGAGCGCGACGTGTGCCCGACAAGCGAGCGCAGGTCCCACTCGCCCAGACCAGGCCCGGACCACGCGTCGGCGGGAATGCGGCCGACCAGGTCCGCGAAACTGTGGGCCGCCGAGGCGAAGGTCTCCAGGGTCGAGGGCGCAGTCACGACCGGACGACTTGGTCCCAGCCCTCGACCGACTCAGGGCTGCGAGGCTCCGGCCCGACGTAGATCGCCGACGGACGCACCAGCTTGCCGAGCCGCTTCTGCTCGAGGATGTGGGCACACCAGCCCGCGGTGCGCCCGCAGGTGAACATCGCGGGCATCATCTTGGTCGGCACCTGGGCGAAGTCCAGGATCACCGCCGCCCAGAACTCGACGTTGGTCTCGATGGCACGGTCAGGTCGCCGCTCCCGCAGTTCGGCGAGGGCGGCCTGTTCGAGGGCGGCCGCGACCTCGTAGCGCGGCGCCTCGAGCCGCTTGGCCGTCGCGCGCAGCACCCGGGCCCGCGGGTCCTCGGCGCGGTACACCCGGTGCCCGAAGCCCATCAGCTTCTCGTTGCGGTCGAGGATGCCCTTGACGACGGCGCGGGCGTCGCCGGTCTGCTCGGCCTCCTCGATCATCGGGATCACCCGCGCCGGTGCCCCGCCGTGCAGCGGTCCGCTCATCGCGCCGATCGCACCGGACAGGGCGGCAGCGACGTCGGCGCCGGTGGAGGCGATCACGCGCGCGGTGAACGTCGAGGCGTTCATACCGTGTTCGGCGGCGCTGACCCAGTAGGCGTCGATGGCCTCGACGTGCCGAGGGTCCGGATCGCCCTGCCAGCGGGTCATGAACCGCTCTGTCACGGTTGAACATTCGTCGATGGTGCGCTGCGGGACCGCGGGCCGATAGATTCCGCGCGCTGATTGTGCGACGTAGGACAGAGCCATCACCGAGGCCCGGGCAAGGTGGTCGCGGGCGGTCGCGTCGTCGATGTCGAGCAGCGGGGGATAGCCCCAGATCGGTGCCAACATCGCCAATCCCGCCTGGACGTCGACGCGCACGTCGCCGCTGTGGATGGGCAGCGGGAACGGTTCGGCGGGCGACAGACCGTTGCCGAACTTGCCGTCGACCAGCAGCGCCCACACGTCGCCGAAGGTGACCCGCTGGTTGACCAGATCCTCGATGTCGACGCCGCGGTAGCGCAGCGCGCCGCCGTCCTTGTCGGGTTCGGCGATCTCGGACGTGAAGGCGACGACGCCTTCGAGGCCGGGGACGAAGTCTTCGGGCACCGCGCTCATGGCCAGATTCTCGCACCTGTGAAACGGCGCTCATCTGGCGGTTGCTGACACGACGGCAGCCGGTGTGGGCGTAGCGTTGGCGCGTGGCGGAGGTAGGCCCGGAACACTTGGCGAGGATGCGGGTGGAATACGGTTCGGTGGAAAAGGACGGCAGTCCAGACCTGGACGTGGATTGGCTGGCCGACGGCTGGGTTACGTTGCTGCGCAAGTGGTTAGCCGACGCCGAACGCGCCGGCGTGGCCGAACCCAACGCCATGGTCGTCGGTACGGTCGACAGCCGGGGACGGCCCGTCACCCGGTCGGTGTTGTGCAAGAGCGTCGACGACACCGGCATCACGTTCTACACCAACTACGACTCCGACAAGGGCGAGCAGCTGGCTGCGACGCCCTACGCGTCGGCCACCTTCCCCTGGTATCTGACCGGTCGCCAGGTCCACGTCCGAGGCCCCGTGACGAAGGTGTCGGCGGAGGAGACCGCTGGATACTGGTCGAAGCGGCCGCGAGGGTCGCAATTGGGCGCGTGGGCGTCGTACCAGTCGAAGCCGATCGCCTCCCGCGCGGCGCTGCTGGAGCAACTGGCCGAGGTGACGCGGCGCTTCGAAGGTCAGGAGACGGTGCCGGTGCCGCCGAATTGGGGTGGCTACCTGATCGCCGCCGACGTCGTGGAGTTCTGGCAGGGCCGGGAGAACCGTGTGCACAACAGGATTCGTCTCCAGGACGGGCGCATCGAGCGGCTCCAGCCGTAAGAGGCCGGGTTCGCTGCTAAGCGGCGAGGCTTCGAAATACAGACGTTGATCATGTTTCGAGGACGCCAATTTCTTAGCTCCTTCATAGGTTCTGCCGTTAGGATGCCAGTTGTGCCTGACGGTAGGGGGGCGCAGTCTGTCGGCCTGCGCGAGCGCAAGAAACAGCGCACGCGTGCGACCCTCATCGACGCCGCCGTGGAACTGTGCCACGGACAGGGTTTCGACAACACCACCGTGGACCAGATCGCCGCGGCGGCCGACGTTTCACCGCGCACCTTCAGCCGGTACTTCCCGACCAAGGACTCCATCGCGCTGGCTCTCGTCGATGAAATCGTCGACCAAGTCGCCCTCGAACTGGACCGCCAACCCGCCGAGCTGAACTACCTGGAGGCGATCCTGCGCGCCTACGTCGCGATGGGGGAGGCGGCCAAACACGCGGGACCCGACGATCTGCGCGCCGAGCGGGTGTTGTGCATCGCCCGAATCATCCTGTCGTCGCCGACGCTGCGACAGGTCACCGTCGAATTCCGGGGCAACGCGGTCGAACGCGCGCTCGCCAGGCGCATGGGCGTCGACCTCACCGACCGCCGGGTGCGGCTGGCCTCTGCGACGTGGAGTGCGGTGATCATGACGGCGCTCACCGATGTCGTGCAGGTCAACCGCGACTGGTCACAGGTGTCCATAGACGACCTGATCGAGCGCTTGGAGATGGTCTTCGCGGAGTTCACCGGCTTGTTGGGTAATCTGCGGCTGCCCGTCTGAGCAAGTGACCGCCCCCGGCGCGTCACGCGTGCCGATATGGGACTACCTTTTGTAGGAGCAATGTCCGAATACTCCCAGCAGCGACGAAGGGAACCTCGTGGCCGATAACGCGAAGAGTGGGGAAGGGCAAGCCACCCTCTCCTACCCCGGTGGCACGCTCGACCTTGACATCGTTTCCGCCACCGAAGGCGCTGATGGCATCGCGCTGGGTTCACTTCTGGCCAAGTCCGGCTACACGACCTTTGACGAGGGCTTCGTCAACACCGCGTCGACCAAGAGTGCGATCACCTACATCGACGGCGACGCCGGCATCTTGCGTTACCGCGGCTACCCGATCGAGCAGCTCGCCGAGAAGTCAAACTTCATCGAGGTGAGCTACCTGCTCATCTACGGTGAGCTGCCCAACAAGGAACAGCTCGCGGAGTTCACCACCCGGATTCAGCGGCACACGCTGCTGCACGAGGACCTCAAGCGGTTCTTCGACGGCTTCCCTGCCAACGCGCACCCGATGCCCGTGCTGTCGAGCGCGGTCAATGCGCTGTCGACCTACTACGAGGATTCGCTGGACCCGTTCGACGACAACCAGGTCGAGCTGTCGACCATCCGGCTGTTGGCCAAGCTGCCGACCATCGCGGCGTACGCCTACAAGAAGTCCGCGGGCCAGCCGTTCCTGTACCCGGACAACTCGCTGACTCTGGTCGAGAACTTCCTGCGGATGACGTTTGGCTTCCCGGCCGAGCCCTACGAGGTCGATCCCGAGATCGTCCGCGCGCTGGACATGCTGTTCATCCTGCACGCCGACCATGAGCAGAACTGCTCGACGTCGACGGTGCGGTTGGTCGGCTCGTCGCAGGCCAACCTGTTCACGTCGATCTCCGGCGGCATCAACGCGCTGTGGGGTCCGCTGCACGGCGGCGCGAACCAGGCGGTGCTGGAGATGCTGGAGAAGATCCGCCAGGCCGACTTCGACGTCCACGAGTTCATCAAGAAGGTGAAGAACCGCGAGGACGGCGTCAAGCTGATGGGCTTCGGCCACCGGGTCTACAAGAACTACGACCCGCGCGCACGCATCGTCAAGGAGCAGGCCGACAAGATCCTGGGCAAGCTCGGCGGCGACGACGAGATGCTGGACATCGCACGGACACTCGAGGAAGCCGCGCTCACCGACGACTTCTTCATCGAGCGCAAGCTCTACCCGAACGTCGACTTCTACACCGGCGTGATCTACCGGGCCATGGGCTTCCCGACGCGCATGTTCACCGTGCTGTTCGCGCTCGGCCGGCTGCCCGGCTGGATCGCGCACTGGCGTGAGATGCACGACGAGGGCAGCGGCAAGATCGGCCGTCCGCGCCAGGTGTACACCGGCTACACCGAACGCGACTACAAGGACGTCAGCAGCCGCTAGGTCTGTTGGCGCCTTCCGTCGAAGGTGGGTTACCCGCACGTTCTGAGCGTCCAGAGCGTGGCGTAATCCCACTTTCGGCGTCGCGTATCTCACTGCCAGGCGCCTTGCCGGACGAACAGTTGTAGTTTCACAATTGTTGGGTGAATGAAACCGTCGTCCGGTCATTGAGCGCTCGGCGCAAGGCCATCATTTTGGTGACCTGCTGCCTGAGCCTGCTGATCGTGTCGATGGACGCGACGATCGTCAACGTCGCGATTCCCAACATCCGCGCCGACCTCGACGCCAGCGGGCCACAAATGCAGTGGGTGATCGACATCTACACGCTGGTGTTGGCGTCGTTGCTGCTGTTGTCGGGCGCGGCCGCCGACCGGTTCGGCCGTCGAGGCACGTTTCAGATCGGGCTGACGGTGTTCGCGGTCGCATCGCTGCTGTGCAGCCTGGCGCCGAACATCGAGACGCTGATCGCCGCGCGCTTCCTGCAGGCGATCGGTGGCTCGATGATGAACCCGGTCGCGATGTCGATCATCACGCAGGTGTTCACCGGCAGGGTCGAGCGCGCCCGGGCCATCGGCATATGGGGTGGCGTCGTCGGTATCTCGATGGCCGCGGGGCCGATCGTCGGCGGTGTGCTCATCGAGTGGATCAACTGGCGCGCGGTGTTCTGGATCAATCTGCCGATCTGCGCGGTGGCGATTCTGCTGACCGTCGTCTTCGTCCCGAGGTCCAAGTCGCTGACCATGCGCGACGTCGACCCGATCGGCCAGTTGCTGGGCATGGCGTTCCTGTTCGGCCTCGTCTTCGTGCTCATCGAGGGTCCGGGGTTGGGTTGGGGAGACGTTCGTACGGTCGCTGTGGCAGTCGGCGCGGTCGCGGCCTTCGGCGGCTTCGTGGCGTACGAGGCGCGCAGGCGGGACCCGTTCGTCGATCTGCGGTTCTTCCGGAGCATCCCGTTCGCATCGGCGACCGTGATCGCGGTGTGCGCGTTCGCGTCGTGGGGTGCGTTCCTGTTCATGATGTCGTTGTACCTGCAGGACGCGCGCGGCTTCTCGGCGTTTCACACCGGCTTGATCTATCTGCCGATAGCCGTTGGGGCGCTGGTGTTCTCGCCGCTGTCGGGCCGGATGGTCGGGCGGTTCGGCGCCCGGCCGTCACTGTTGATCGCCGGGACGCTCATCACGGCGGCGACGGTCATGCTCGCCCAGCTGTCGGCGACGACGCCGGTCTGGCAGCTGCTGGTGATCTTCGCTGTCTTCGGTATCGGATTCTCGATGGTCAACGCCCCGGTGACCAATGCGGCGGTCAGCGGCATGCCGACCGACCGGGCGGGGGCGGCCTCGGCTATCGCCTCGACCAGCAGACAGGTCGGCGTGAGTATCGGTGTGGCGCTGTGCGGTTCGGTCGCAGGCGGTGCGCTGGTCGGGATGGGCCCGGACTTCGCGGGGGCCACCCGGCCGCTGTGGCTGATCTGCGCGGCACTCGGGGTGGCGATCATCGTGCTCGGCTACTACTCGACGTCCGGCAGGGCGTTGCGGTCGGCCGATCGACTGGAACCGTTGGTGACGGCCGATGTCCGGTAGTGCAGCCGACGAGGCGTGGCGGGCGATGGCGGCCTTCGTCGTCGAGAACCACGACAGCTGGAAGAGGGCGGTCGTCGAGCAGTCCGGGCTGCCGTTCAGCAGGGTGCGCATCCTGCGGCGGTTGAGCCGACGGCCGATGACCGTCAAGGAGCTGGCGCACGCCGCGACCATCGACGCGCCGGCCGCGACGGTCGCGGTCAACGACTTGGAAAAGCGCGGGCTCGTGGTGCGTCAGGTGGATCCGGCGAATCGCCGGTGCAAGCGGGTGTCGCTCACCGATGCGGGATGCGCCATGGTGGCCAAGATCGACGCGGTCGAGGACCCGGCACCAGAAGCCCTGGCGAACCTGGACGAAGCCGACCTCGAGGCGCTACGCGAGATACTCGCCAAACTGTCGGCGGATTAGCTCTCCAGCACTGCCATCGCGGCATTGTGCCCACCGATACCCGAGACTCCGCCTCCGCGACGTGATCCCGCGCCGCACAACAGGATTCGCTCATGTGCGGTCGCCACGCCCCAGCGTCGAGCCGGGGTGTCGAGTGGTTCGTCGTCCTCGGCGAACGGCCACGTCAACGCACCGTGAAAGATATGCCCGCTCGTCATGCCGAGCGAGTGTTCGAGGTCGAAAGTCGTCTTCGTCTCGATGCACAGTCGGCCTGCCGAATCTTCCATCAACACATCGTGAATCGGCTCGGCTAGAACCGAATTCAACGAACTGAGCACCGCCGACGTCAACGCGTCCCGCATCCGGTCCGGGCCGCCGGACGACACCAAGGGGTGGGGAGTATGCAATCCGAAGACCGTCAACGTCTGGGCTCCCGCGGCGCGGAGTTCGTCCGACAGGATCGACGGATCGGTCAGCGAATGACAGTAGATCTCGCACGGTAGTGGATCGGGTACCACACCGTCGTCCGCGCGCAGGTATGCCGAATCCAACTGGCTGAATGCCTCATTGATGTGCAACGTTCCGCCGAACGCCTGCTCGGGTGTGACGGCATCGTCGCGCAATCGCGGTAGGCGCCGCAGCATGAGGTTCACCTTGACCTGCGCGCCCGGCGTCGACTCCGGCGGTTTCTCACCCAGTAAGCCGGCGAGCACGCTCGGCGTCACGTTGGCCAGAATCACGCCGCCGTGGACCGTGTGATCAACACCGTTGCGGCGGTAGCGCACTTCGCCGTCGGGATCGATCGCGTACACCTCTGCACCGCAGGTGATTTCGGCACCATAGCCGGCTGCCGCGGCAGCAAACGCACCGCTGATCGCGCCCATCCCGCCGATCGGTACATCCCAGTCGCCGGTTCCACCGCCGAGCAGGTGGTAGAGGAAACAGACGTTCTGGATCAACGACGGATCGTCGAGGCGGGCGAAGGTGCCGATCAACGCGTCGGTGGCCATCACACCGCGGACGACGTCGCTGTCGACGGCCGAGGTGATCGCGTGCCCGATCGGCTCGTCGACCATCGACCGCCATGCGGTTTCGTCATCCACGAGAGCGCGCGCTTGTGTGCGCGTCAGAAGCGCTTCCAGCAGCGTCGGCCATAACCGCTCGACCAGCCCACCGCACCGGCGGTAGAACCCGGCGAACCGCGACTCGTCGTCGGCCGCGCCGATCGCGTCGAATGTCGACGTGGGGCCGATGAGCAGTCCGGTGCGGCCACCGGTAGTCGGGTCGGGCGTGTACGACGAATAGCGGCGACGCACCAGGCGAACCCGCGCGCCCAGGTCGTCGACGATGCGCCGGGGCAGCAGGCTGACGAGGTAGGAGTATCGCGACAACCGGGCGTCGACTCCGTCAAACGCGTGCGCGGAAACCGCCGCGCCGCCGACGTGGTCCAGTCGCTCCAGCACCCGAACCCGACGACCCGCCTTCGCCAGATACGCCGCCGCGACGAGACCGTTGTGCCCGCCGCCGACGATGATGACGTCGTAACTGGGGCTCAGTTGAGGTAGCCCTCGACCTCATCGGGCGGACGCACCTCGGCTTCGCGTGGATCGCCGCCGGTCTCCCGAAGCGCCCGGCGCTGCCGCAGCAGATCCCAACACTGGTCGAGCTGCACCTCGACGGCCTTCAGCCGTCGGTGCTCCTCGGATTCGTCGATCTCGCGATTCTGGAGCTGCGCGCGCAGCTCCTGCTCCTCGGCGACCAGCCTGTTGACCTGGTCGAGAATGTCTTGGTCTTTGGTCACAGCATCAGTCTGCCCGACTACCGTGAGTGCGGTGACTTCAAGCTCAGGGCAGAAGCCCGAAATCGAATTCCCCGACGGCCCTCCGCCTAGCGAAATGGTGATCACCGATCTGGTCGTCGGCGACGGCGCCGAAGCGGTGCCCGGCGGCAACGTCGAGGTGCACTACGTCGGCGTGGAGTACGACACCGGCGAAGAATTCGACAGCTCATGGAACCGCGGCGAGTCGATCGAGTTCCCGCTGCGCGGCCTCATCCAGGGTTGGCAGGACGGCATTCCGGGCATGAAGGTCGGCGGTCGTCGACAGCTCGTCATCCCGCCCGAGCAGGCCTACGGTCCCGCCGGCGGCGGGCACCGGCTGTCGGGTAAGACGCTGATCTTCGTCATCGACCTGCTGGCGACCCGCTGACCTGCCGTCGAAACTGAAGAACTGCGCGTTCGAACGGCAGATTTTCGCGCAGAGGCTCAGTTTCGGCGGCAAAGCTCACTGATGACCCGGCAGGCGCAGCAGCAGCCGAGCGCCACCCAGCGGGCTTTCCTCTAAAGAGGCTGTGCCGCCATGCAATTCGGCCTGCTGTGCGACCAGCGCCAGGCCGAGCCCCGAGCCCGACACCGACGCCGTCGATCCGCGAGAAAACCGTTCGAACACGACCGAGCGCTCCTCCTCGGGGATGCCGACGCCGTCGTCGTCGATCGCGATCTCCACGCCCGCTCGTGAACTGACCGCCGACAGTTGAACCCGCGTGGCTCCACCATGCTTCACGGCGTTGGCGATCGCGTTGTCGACCGCCAACCGCAGACCCGCGGGCAGGCCCACGATGATCACCGTCGGCGCAGGCACCAACGACACCTCCAGGTCGGAGTAGACGCGCATCGCGTCATGGGCGGCGCGGTCCAACAACTCCGTGATGTCGACGGGCACGTGGTCGTCGGCGGTCGACAACTCACCCTGTGCCAGGCGTTCCAGCGCGCCGAGCGTCGCCTCGATCCGCGACTGGGTGCGAATCACGTCGTTGACCACCTCTTTGCGCTGGTCCTCGGGCAGGTCGAGGGTCGACAGCACCTCGAGGTTGGTCCGCATCGCGGTCAACGGGGTGCGCAGTTCGTGGGCGGAGACGGATGCGAAATCGCGCGCCGACGCCAGCGCGGCCTTGGTCCGGTCCTGTTCCTTCCACACGCGTTCGACCAGGCCCTTGACCGCCTCGGCGATCTCGACGGCCTCGGTGGCGCCGCGCACCTCGACGTCGGGGTCCTCGTCGCCGGCATCGATCTGGCGGGTCTGTTGGGCCAGGCTCTTGAGCGGGCGCACCGCGAAAGCCGCCAGTACCCAACCGAACACCGACGCGGCGCCGACGGCGAACACGCAGATGATGATCACCCGCCGGTGCAGGTTGTTGGTGTCGGCAATCGTGGCCTCGTACGTGGCGCCGACGGCCACCGACATCGGCCCGGGGTAGTAGGGGATGTCGACGGTGCGGACGCGATAGCGCACGCCGTCGACGTAGGTGTCGGCGTATCCGGGTTCGAGTTGGGGGAGTACGACGTCGGAGTTGGACGTCACCTCGTCGCCGCGGTGCACGGTGATGACCGCGTCCTGGTTGGTCGGCGACTTCGGGATTTCGTCCAGGCCGCGGGGCAGGAACGGGATCGCGAAGCCGGCGGCCTCGTCGAGGCGGCGGTCGAGGCGTTCCTTACGGTCGTTGGTGATGCCGACCCAGACCACCGTTCCCACGATGATGACGACGATCGCCGCGCCGATCGCGGTGGCGAGCGCGACGCGGGTGCGCAGCGACGGGGTTCGGCGGAAGATCCGCGACAGCACGCTCATCACTGCGTCCGCAGGACGAACCCCACTCCGCGAACGGTGTGCAGCAGCCGGGGAGCGCCGCCTGCCTCGAGCTTGCGGCGCAGGTAGCCGATGAAGACGTCGACCACGTTGGTGTCGGCGGCGAAGTCGTAGCCCCAGACGAGCTCGAGTAGCTGTGCGCGTGACAGCACGGCGGTCTTGTGCTCGGCCAGCACCGCAAGCAGGTCGAATTCGCGTTTGGTCAGGTCGACGTCGACACCGTTGACGCGCGCGCGCCGGCCGGGGATGTCGACTTCCAAAGGTCCGACCTGAATGGTTTCCGAGGAGAAGGTCGCGGTGGACCCGCGCCTGCGCAGCAGCGCCTTCACCCGGGCGACCAGTTCCTGCAACACGAACGGTTTGACCAGGTAGTCGTCGGCCCCGGCTTCCAGACCGGCGACCCGGTCGTCGACCGAGCTGCGCGCCGAGAGCACGCAGACCGGCACGTCGTTGTCCATCGCGCGCAACGCCGTGACCACGCTGACTCCGTCGAGCACGGGCATGTTGATGTCCAGGACGATCGCGTCGGGCCGGGTCTCGGTCGCGCTGCGCAGTGCCTCGGCGCCGTCGACCGCGGTGGACACATCGAATCCGGACAGCCGCAATCCGCGCTCCAGTGAGGCCAGCACATCGGGATCGTCGTCGACCACGAGAACCCGGGGTGAGCCTGCGCCACTATCCATACAGCCAATATTGCCTGAAGTCCTCGTCGGATCGCGGGAAGCCGAGCGGACGGGAGCTGCGCCACCGCGCTGATGATGCGGAGCTCAATCGCGACGCCTCGCCGCCCCGACTGATGGCGGCGCGCGTCATCGCCTCGGATGCCGATTCGACATCTGGCGCACTCCCCGGCGATGAACGGTTTGCCGCACTCTTTTCCAATCTTTGCTGAGGCGGCCGGAGATTGCTATGGCGGCAAGCCGGTGCGCTGTGCTGGGAGCTCAGCGGTTCTGGGTTATCACCACATTGCCGCTCGTCGAACGGGCGGTCACCTCGGCGGCGTTCAGGTCGGTGGTTTGGGGCACAGTCACGACCACATTGCCGCGGGGTCCCGCGGACCCGCTTATGCGATACGGTGCTGGACCAGGCAATCCCAGAGTCACCTGGCCTGAGCCGATCGCTTCGGTGATGCGCGGAACTGCGCGAAATTCCACTGAGATGCGGCCGGATTGGGTTATCGCCCTGAATGATTCGGTGACCGCGATCCGTGTTCCAGTGTTGATATCTCCGTTTCGAATCGCGATATCAATCAAGCGTGCCGAACCGCTGAGCGTGACGGTGCCGGTATCGGTTTTGGCAATCAGTTGATCGACATCTGCCTCGCTCGTGATCGAACCGGTTCGGTGAGTGACCGTCACGCGCAGTTCTCTCGCGACGTCTGGCGGAAGGATGACCTTGATTTCCCGGGTGTCTGCGCCAATGGAGAAAGGGAATCCAGATCCGCTGCCGCCGAGAGCGACCCGGCTGCCAGAGGCATCATTCGCAATTGTCAATCGCGTGTCAGCGGCCCTCGTGAGTACGCGTAGATGCACGCGTGGCCGGTCGGCGTCGGCGTCGGTAATGAGGCGAACGCCCATTGGAACGTCACCCGTGTCGATGGTCAATGTCCGAAGGCCGGTCGGCAACTCGTGTGAATCGGTGACGACCCGACTGGCGCCGAGCCCGACCGCGAGCGTCCCCAAGCCGCCGACCGCAATGAACGCCACCAAAGCCGCGATAAGGACGAGTACCGCGCGCATCGCGGAGCGGCGCCCGCCCGCCCTCAGGGGCGGGCGGGGAGCCGACACATGGGGGTCTGCCATCGCTTAGGCCGGCGCGAAGGGTGGTATCTCCGTCCGACGCGGATGCTGGACGTAGCTGCTCCGGTCCACCGAGGTGGCGGCTCGCTTCAGTGTCAGCACAGCGTCGGTCTTGGTGGTGTGTGCATCATCGTTGTAAGCCTGCAGGCTCAACCACCCCGGCACATCGACGGCGTTGGCGATCTGCAGGAGAAGCCTCTCCAAGCGATCGATCTGTGCCTGCGCGGCGTGGGGCATCGCGGACTGCCAGTAGCCTGCCGCCACTCGTAGCGCCCCACCGAGACAGAAGCTGCACGGCCTTGCGCCGGGTTCGGTTCGTACGACATAGCCGCCTCCACCAACGTGCTCGGCGCGCTTCCGTACCCATCCGTCTGGAACGGCCGGGGTCGGGTGCACCTCACATCCCTCGGCGTCCCGGCAGTAGGTGCCTTGCGTCCACCCGCCTTCAACCTCGATGAGTGCCAAAGCGTCCTCGATAACCTCTCGGTCTGTCTTCATCGTGAGCCGATGATCGGCTGACGTCACTATCGTCGTCACGGTTTCTATCCCTTCTTGTTAAGACTCGAGGTAGCGCAGAACCGCAAGGACACGGCGGTTTCCGGTGTCGTCGGGCGCAAGCCCCAATTTCGTGAAGATGGAGGCGATGTGCTTCTCCGCGGAACCTGTCGAAATGTGCAGGGTCGCGGCGATGGCAGAGTTCGTCCTACCTTCGGCCATCAGTTGCAGGACGTCGCGTTCGCGAGGGGTTAGCTGATCCAGCGCGCTCCGGCGATGCGATCGCGCGAGGATCTGGGACACGACCTCTGGGTCGAGGAGAGTTCCACCGCCGCCCACGACGGACACTGCGTCCAGGAACGCCGGTACGTCAGCAACGCGGTCCTTGAGCAGGTAGCCGAAGCCGCGGGTGTCCGAGGTGATCAGCTCGGAGGCATAACGCTCCTCGACGTAGTGCGACAAGACCAATACGGGCGACTCTGGATTTTGGCTTCGCAGCTGCGCGGCGGCGCGAATTCCCTCATCGGTGAACGTAGGAGGCATCCTGACATCGACGATCACAAGATCCGGCTTTTCGTCGTTGACCAGGCCGAGCAGATTCGACGCATCAGTCACACTCGCTACCACCTCATGGCCGGCATCGACGAGTATGCGTTCGACACCTGCGCGCAACAACGCAGAATCCTCGGCGATCACGATGCGCATGGCAGCACCGCCGTGACAGTCGTGGACCCGGTGACCGGACTGGAAACCGTGAATGTGCCACGGACCGCGCGCACTCGATCGGCCAGACCACGTAAACCGGTTGCGGTTGCGCTGTCCGTGATTTGCGCGCCGCCGCGGCCGTCGTCGAACACCGAGACGTGGAGCTTGTCTTCGATCTCGTCGAGGCGCACCGTCACGATGGCCCGCGAAGCATGTGCGTGCCTGGCGACATTGGTGAGGGACTCGGCGACAACGAAGTACGCGACAGTTTCGGTCTCCTCTGGAATACGCCGCGGTAGGTCAATATCCAGCGTTGTCGGAACGGCGGCTCGATGTACCACCGCTGAGAGCGCGGCGTCCAGCCCTCGGTCGGAAAGGATCGTCGGGGCGATACCACGCACGACGTTGCGGAGTTCCAGCATCGCGTTTTTCGCGTCATCCTGGGCCTCTGCGATCAACGCCTTGGCAGCAGACGGGTCGTTGTCGAACTTGGTCTGTGCGAGGCCGATCGTCATCGCCAGCGAGACGAGGCGTGGCTGCACACTGTCGTGCAGGTCGCGCTCGATTCGGCGTCGCTCGGCGTGCGCCGATGAGACCGCTCCCATTCTGGCATCGGCGAGGGCGTTGACCTCGTCTTGCAACATCGTGGTTGGCGACGACGAGAGCAGCCAGCGGTCGAGTTGGGCGTCGAGGATGGGCGCAAAGACCACAATCGCTGCGGCGACCGCCAACGCGACCACGGCCAGCGGCCACGCCAGCGCCGGGGACAGGGAGTACAGGCCGGCGTCGTCGTCACTGTGACTGACGGCGATAGCCGCTGCCGGTGCCAGAAATCCGAACGCCAACAGTACGAATGCCAGGCCACCGGCGAGTAAGTCGTAGACCATCCGGAGAAGGTGATGCGCGCAGCCCTTCCAGAACTGAGCACTGCTGAGATCGAGCCACAATTGGTGGGCCCAGCGCTCAAAGCCCTTGTAAGGGGACCATTTTCGCGGCGGTGCGGGGATATTCATGCCGAATACGGCTTCGCTTCGCAGACGCTCCAGCCACTGCGCGCCGCGCATCAGATACACGAATGCGACCACGGCGACCAAAAGCCCGACCACCGATGGAATTGTCGCGATACCGACCAGCACGAGCATGCTCGGTAACCACAGCCAAACGATGGCGAGCACCGCGCCTACGATCAGCGACGCGCTGGGTAGGATACCGATCCGCCGACGCGCTGTTGGCGAGGTCGTATCAGCCGGGACCGGCTTGACCTCTGGATTCATGACTGTGACCACACCATCAACGTACGGAACGCCGAGGTGGGCCGAAACGGCGTTGACCCGACCAATTAGGGGGGGTTAACCCCCACATCGCCTCGCTGTGAGCGCACCGCAGCTGCCCTCCACCTTACGCCGGGAGGATAACCCGGCACGTCGCCGTAGTACCGTCCAATCGTGCTCGATTTGGCCTACGAAGACCGCGGCGACGGAGATCCGGTCCTGTTCATCACGGGTCAAGGTGGCCTCGGACGCACATGGGATATCCATCAGGTGCCGGCGTTCCGTGCAGCGGGTTACCGCGTCATCACATTCGATAACAGGGGGGTCGGCGCAACCGCAAATGCCGAGGGATTCACGACGGCGACCATGGTTGCCGACACCGCGAATCTGATTGAGAAGCTGAGTATTGCCCCCGTTCGGATCGTGGCCACCTCGATGGGCTCGTATATCGCCCAAGAACTGATGCTTGCCCGGCCCGATCTGGTGACTGAGGCAGCATTGATGGCCACGCGCGGACGTCACGACCGGGCGCGCGAGTTTTTCCGCGTGGCCGAACGCGAATTCGTCGATGCCGGTATAGAGCTTCCGCCCCGTTACGCGGCGAAACTGCGCTTACTCGAGAACTTCTCGCCGAAGACCTTGAACGACGACAGAATCGTTGGCGACTGGATCGATACCTTCACGATGTGGCCGACGAAGCCGACTCCCGGGGTTCGCGCCCAGTATGGGGTGGCGCCAGAAACCGATCGATTGCGTGTCTACAGGGTGATCACGACGCCGGTGCTGGTACTGGGATTCGCCGACGACCTCGTGATGCCGCCGTATTTGGGCGCCGAGGTGGCCGCCGCTTTCCCGAACGGACGGTACCTCGAAATCGCGGACGCCGGCCACCTGGGCTTTCTCGAGCGCCCCGAGGTGGTGAACTCGGCGATTCTGGACTTTTTCGCCGACGCTGGTCGGTGAGGCTCGAGCGGCTGGAACGCCAGACGCGGCCATGACTGCCAGCAGCCGTCACGCGCAAACGCGTAGTCCCGCAACCGATCACACTGATCGTCCGCTAAGTCGGAGGGCGCCAGATCGGTCGGCCCCCCATCTGGCCCTTCGTCAGAGTGCTGAACAAAGCGTGACCGGCGTAGCGCGGTTCCTCGAATTCGCTTCCGCATCAGACCGGCGGGAGGTACAGTCCGCAGCGCTCGCAAACGGCTGTGATGCGACTTGTCGGCCGGGGCGCAACCTGGATACCGTGCGGGAGCGCTGAAGGCGATGGATTACGATCGCGTATCGCGTTGGGAACGGGGAGATTGTGGAGGCCGACGGCATGCTTTACTCATCGAGATCGGGTTTTGCTCCCCGAGGCGCTTCAAGTTTGCCGTGACTCCGACACGGCGAGCGTGGGATCTTCCGGGTAATCCCAGGGTCGCCGTCTGGCGTGTCGCGGCAATGTGTAGTTGCATGTTCGAGCGGCTGGTAGCGACGGACATGGAGACGGACGGAGGGGATTCGCGATTTTCAGGATCTTTAAGAGGTTGTGGATCCCGCTGCTCATTCTCGTGGTGATTGTTGCGGGAGGTTTCACCGTGTCGCGGCTGCGTACGGTTTTCGGCTCAGAAAACCGTCCTTCGTACGCCGAGACCGCAATCGAGGAGCAAGAGCCATACACCACCAAAGAGCTGGTCTATGAGGTGTTCGGACCTCCCGGAACGACGGCGAACATCAGTTACTTTGATCCCGACGCCGAGCCTCAGTATGTCGAGGGAGTAAGTCTGCCCTGGTCGGCGACGTACGATCTCTCGGGCGCGGCGATCGTAGGCAACCTGGTCACGCAGGGCGACGGCGGCAGCATCGGCTGCCGCATCATCGTGGACGGAGAGGTCAAAGCGGAGCGGACCAGCCAAGGAGTGAATGCATTCACTTATTGCCTGGTGAAGGCCGCATGAAATGACGATCGCTCCGGTACGCCGCAAACCGCCATTCGTCGCACGGTGGATCTACCGGCTTGCGCCGGCCGTCATTCTCGGCTGGATCGCGATTGCCGTGATTCTCAGCACCGGCATCCCGTCGCTGGAACAAGTCGAGCGTGAAAACGCGATAACACTCACGCCGAATGACGCCCCGTCCTTCAGAGCTATGCAGCGAATGGGCGAGCTGTATGACGAGTCGCAGTCCGACAGCGTGGCGATGATCGTCCTGGAGGGCGAGGAGCCGCTCGGCGACGAGGCGCACGTCTACTACGACGAGTTGATCCGGCAGCTTGAGGCGGATCGGCAGCACGTTGAATACGTTCGTGACTTCTGGGGGGACCCGCTGACCGCAGGCGCTGCGCAGAGCGCCGATGGTAAGGCCGTCTATGTCCAAGTAAATCTCATGGGCAACCTGGGGCAGGCGGAGTCGAACCAATCGGTTGAAGCCGTCCGGGAAATCGTCGATGGCTTACCAGCCCCGCCTGGCGTCAAGGCGTACGTCACCGGGCCGTCTGCGTTCGTCGCGGATCTGGGAACAAGCGGTAACAGGACGGTCTTCCTCGTCACCGCGACGAGCATCGCTGTGATCTTCTTGATGCTGCTGCTTCTCTATCGCTCGATAGTCACCGTCATCGTCTCATTGCTGATGGTGGGGATTCAGCTTCAGGTCGCCAGGGGATTCGTCGCCTTCCTCGGCGATATCGGGGCCGTCGACCTCACCACCTACGTGGTCAACCTGTTGGTGTCACTGGTGATCGCGGCTGGAACAGACTACGGTATTTTCTTTTTCGGGCGTTATCACGAGGCGCGTCAAGCCGGTGAGGATCGCGTCGAAGCCTTCTACACCACATATCGCAGCGTCGGTAAAGTCGTTTTGGCGTCCGGCTCGACCATCGCCGGGGCCGTTTTCTGCCTGAGTTTCACCCGTCTGCCGTACTTTCAACCATTGGGCATCCCCGGCTCAGTGGGCGTGCTGGTCGCGGTCGCCGTTGCCCTGACATTGGTACCAGCGGTAATCGCTCTGGGTAGCCGCGTGGGACTGTTTGAGCCGAAGCGAAAAGTCATCACCCGTCAATGGCGGCGAATCGGCACCGCTGTCGTTCGGTGGCCCGGCCCGATCCTCGTCGCGACATTTGCGTTGGCGCTCGTCGGGCTCCTGGCCCTACCGGGATATCGACCCAGCTACAACGATCAGGACACCATCCCCGATTACATCGATGCGAACCAGGGCTTCGAGGCCGCCAAGCGGCATTTTCCGCCCGCTCTCATGATGACGCCTGACGTAGTGATGGTCGAGTCAGATCATGACATGCGCAATCCCGCCGACTTCCTGGTGCTGAATAAGCTCGCCAAGGGAATTTTGGAGGTCCCCGGCGTTGCTCGTGTCCAGGGTCCGACGCGGCCCTCAGGAGAGCCCCTCGAGCACACGACTATTCCGTACATGCTGAGCATGAACCAGGCGAGCCAGATGCAAATGCTGCCATTCCAGAAGGCCCGCATGGACGACATGCTCAAGCAGGCCGAGGAAATGACCAAAACGATAGCGTTGATGAACCGCATGTTTGCCCTGATGACAGAGCTCAACGCTACTACTCACCGCATGATTGCTACCACGCACGAGCTCGAAGAGATCACGAACGAGATGCGGGACAACATTGCAAATTTCGACGATTTCTTCAGGCCCATTCGCAATTACTTTTACTGGGAACCGCACTGCTTCAACATCCCCATTTGCTGGGCGATCAGGTCGGTATTCGACGTGATCGACGGCCTCGACGAGATCACCGTCACGATGCGCGAACTCGTCACCAATCTTGATCAGCTCGATTTGCTGATGCCCCAGCTGCTCGCACAGTTCCCGCCGATGATCGCGACGATGGAGAGCACGCGGACGATGATGCTGACGATGCACAGCACCATGTCCGGAACGATATCTCTTATGGAGGAGGGCAGCGAGAACGCCACCGCCATGGGCAAGGCTTTCGACGCGGCCAAAAATGACGACTCCTTCTACCTCCCGCCGGACATATTCAAGAACAAAGATTTCAAGAAAGTCATGGATGTTTTCTTGACGCCGGACGGTAAGGCGGCGCGGATGCTCATCACGCAGCGGGACGACCCTGCGTCACCGGAGGGCATCTCGCGGGTGGAGCCGATAAAAACGGCTGCCGAGGAGGCGCTGAAAGGAACGCCGTTAGAAAGCGCCAAAATCTCTATGGGGGGCACCGCGGCGCTCTCCAAGGATCTGGTCGAGGGTTCGACATACGACCTGTTGATTGCGGGTGTGGCGGCTCTATGCCTCGTTTTCATCATCATGCTGATCATGACTCGGAGCTTTGTTGCGGCCTTGACCATCGTCGGCACCGTCGCGATGTCGCTCGGTACGGCGTTCGGGCTATCCGTCCTTATCTGGCAGCACATCCTCGGCATCCAAATCCACTGGGTGGTCCTCGCGATGTCGGTGATCGTCCTCTTGGCTGTCGGTTCCGATTACAACCTTCTACTGGTCTCCCGGATAAAGGAGGAAATAGGCGCCGGGTTGAACACCGGCATCATCCGGGCGATGGCCGGTACCGGCCGAGTGGTGACCGCCGCAGGACTGGTGTTCGCATTCACGATGTTCGCAATGTTGGTCAGCGATCTCCGAACGTTAGGCCAAGTGGGCTCCACCATTGGGATCGGTTTGCTCTTCGATACGTTGATCGTGCGTGCGCTGATGACACCGTCGATCGCTGCGCTGCTTGGACGCTGGTTCTGGTGGCCGCGCCGTGTACGCCCCCGACCATCCAGTCAAATGCTTCGGCCTTTCGGGACTCGTCCATTGGTACGTTCCCTGCTGCTGAAGCAGGACCGTTAGGGCTGGTGACCGTGAACGATCCGTCTTTGCGCGTGTCGAAGGCAGTATGAGCGACCCGCATACCGCCAACAGACCGCCGTTCATCGCGCGAGCGGTTTACCTACTCTCGGTGCCGATCATCGTTGTCTGGTTGGCGATCACTGCGTACCTGTTCTTCGGGATCCCTTCGCTCGAGCAGGTCGGCAAGGAACGCTCCGTCTCACAGGTTCCTGAAGACGCCCCGTCGTACCAAGCGATGAGGCATATGGGCGAGGTGTTCAAGGAATCCGATTCTGACAGCTTCGCGATGATCGTCCTGGAGAGCGACAAACCGCTCGGGCCCGACGCGCATGCTTACTACGACGAGTTGATCCGCCAATTGCGCGATGACCCGGAGCATGTGAACCATGTACAGGATTTCTGGGCGGATCCCCTAACGGCCCCTGGCGCGGAGAGTAGTGACGGCAAGGCCGCCTACGTTCAGGTCAATCTCGCCGGTGATCAGGGCGAGGCGCTGGCAAACGAATCCGTTCGGGCAGTCCGAGACATCGTCGATGGAGTGCCCACGCCGCCGGGCGTCGCCGCCTTCGTGACGGGTCCCGCGCCGTTGGTGGCCGACATGAACAGGGCCGGCGACGACTCCATTCTCAAGATCACCATAGTAACCCTCGTGGTGATCCTGGTGATGCTGCTTTTCGTCTACCGATCGATCATCACAGTCTTCTTCGTGCTGCTCAGCATGGGTATCCAGGTGCAGGTGGCCAGGGGGGTCGTCGCACTCTTGGCCATGCACGAGATAATGGATCTTTCAACGTTCGCCGTCAGCCTATTGGTGTCGCTCGGCATCGCGGCGGGCACGGATTACGGGATCTTCTTTTTCGGGCGATACCACGAGGCGCGCCAGGCCGGTGAGGACCCGGAGACCGCCTTCTACACCACCTACCGCAGCGTCACCAAAGTCGTATTGGGTTCCGGCCTGACCATCGCCGGCGCGATCTACTGCCTGAGCTTTACCCGTCTGCCGTATTTCGAGACGCTGGGCGTCCCCGGGGCGGTGGGCATGCTCATGGTGGTCGCCGTGGCTGTCACGCTCGTTCCGGCAGTGATCGCAGTGGGTGGCAGGTTAGGGCTGTTCGAGCCCAAGCGCAAGATCGCCGTTCGACGGTGGCGACGGTTGGGCACGGCTATCGTCCGATGGCCAGGCCCCATTTTGGCTGCGACTTGTGCCGTAGCGCTTGTGGGTCTGCTGGCGCTTCCGGCATATCGGAGCAGCTTCAACGACCGCGAGTATGTGCCGCAGGACATTCCCGCCAATCTCGGTTATGCAGCCGCTGAGCGGCACTTTCCGCAATCCCGGATGATGCCCGAGATCCTGATGATCGAGGCAGACCACGATATGCGTAATCCCGCGGATTTCCTGGTTCTGCACAAACTCGCCAAGAACGTGTTCGCCGTGCCTGGAATTGCGCGGGTACAGGGTATAACGCGGCCCGAGGGGACCCCGATCGAACGAACTTCGATCCCCTTTTTGATCAGCATTCAGATGGCCAGTCAAAAGCAGATGTTGCCATTTCAGCAAGCCCGAATGGATGGCTTGCTGAAGCAAGCTGACGATATGAGCAAGATGATCGCATTGATGCAGCGGAACTATGAACTGACGCGGCAACTTTACGAGATCACCCACCGCATGAACGGCCTTACTCACGAGATGGAAGATACGTTGAATGAGTTGCGAGACAACATCGCCGATTTCGACGATTTCTTTCGGCCGCTTCGTAATTACTTGTACTGGGAGCCGCACTGTTTCAACATCCCCATCTGCTGGGCGATCAGATCCATATTCGACACTCTCGATGGCGCCGATAGAGTCAGCCTAAAATTGCGTCAGCTGGTCACCGAAATGGATCACCTGGATCAGCTCATGCCGCAATTGCTGGCCGTGATGCCCGAGATGGTCGAGTCGATGAAAACGATGCGGATGATGGTTTTGACCATGCATAGCACCATGTCGGGATTCCTCAATCAAATGGAGGAATCGACTGAGGATGTGACCGCGATGGGCAGGGCTTTCGACGCCGCCAAGAACGATGACTCCTTCTTCCTGCCTCCCGAAGTCTTTGAAAACGAGGACTTCAAACGCGCCATGAATCTCTTCTTCTCACCGGACGGCAAAGCGATGCGTCTGATGATCTCGCATCGCGACGAGCCCGGGACACCGGAGGCACTCGCACGCGTCGATGCCATAAGAGTCGCTGCCGAGGAGGCGCTCAAGACGACACCACTCAAGAATGCGCAGATCTACCTCGGCGGAACTGCGGCGACGTATAAGGATATGCAAGACGGCGCTACCTTCGATCTCTTGATTGCGGGCGTAGCGGCGCTGTGTCTCATTTTCGCCATCATGCTCATCATCACGCGAAGCCTTATGGCCGCACTTGTCATCGTGGGGACCGTCGCGCTTTCGCTCGGCGCGTCCTTCGGAATCTCGGTTCTTATCTGGCAGCACATTCTCGGAATCGAATTGCACTGGCTTGTGCTCGCGATGTCGGTGATCATCCTCTTGGCGGTGGGGTCGGATTACAACCTTCTGCTGGTATCGCGGATGAAAGAGGAGATAGGCGCCGGGTTGAACACCGGCATCATTCGGGCGATGGGCGGCACAGGGAAGGTTGTGACGTCCGCGGGCATGGTGTTCGCTTTCACGATGATGTCCATGGTCGTCAGCGATCTTCGCATCATCGGCCAAGTGGGTACCACCATTGGGGTCGGTCTTCTGTTCGATACCTTGGTGGTCCGCGCCTTCATGACACCGTCGATCGCAGCGCTCCTGGGGCGGTGGTTTTGGTGGCCGCAGAGGGTGCGACCCCGGCCTGCAAGCCGAATGCTCGAGCCGTATGGTCCTCGCCCCCTAGTTCGTGCGCTGCTCGGTGAACAGCGGTAGGCAAGCCAGACCACACGCGCTCGCGCTTGCTGACTCGCTGTTTCGGTTGTCGGTGAACTGGTATCGTCGGCCGAGCAGCAAATGGATAATTTGACCAACAAGATCTGGCCAGCGTCTACGGCGGACCAGTCTTGGCGTCGGCATCCGACAGTGCATGAGGGGGCATGGGGACTTGGCTTGAGCGCGCCGATCTCAGGGTAATGAAACGTTCAGAGGCGGCCGAACGATCAAACGCAGTGGAATCTGGATCCATCCGAACGAGAGGTACACACATGATCAAACTGACGATGACCCGAGTGGCCGTTGGCATAGCGGGTCTGGCGTTGTCGGTGACCGCCGGTGCCGGCGTCGCGTCGGCAACTCCTGACCTCGGTCCGGCTGTCAACACCACGTGCACCTACCCGCAACTCATGGCGGCGTTGAACGCGGCAGATCCAGTAGCCGCATCTGTCTTCAATTCCAATAACGCAATGAAGGCCGGGCTGCAACAATTCTTAGCCGCCCCACCGGATACGCGTCAGCGGATGGCACAGCAAATCGCGGCATCGCCGGAGAATCAGCCGTACATCGGCCTCTACCAAACAGTCTTCAACACCTGTAACAACTTCTAGGTCACCTGGGCGACGAGCTTCGATTCAGGCCTGACCGGACGGGCAGCAGGGCGAGTGTGGCTCTTTGGTGGAACTGTTCGTTTTGTGCTAGGCATCGAAATCGAATGATCTAGTTCCGCCAGCGTGCGGGCTGACACACCTAATCAATGTGGCGTGTCAGTCCGCACGCTGTGTTTTCCCGCCGACTTCTTTGCGAGCCAATCGTGGCGGATCCTGCCAGTCGTTTGCCCATACAACGGCTCCGCACTTCCTGTGGGCCTGTGCTTTCGCAGGCAAGTATTCGCTCGCGCTACTGACACATGTGCATAATTTGCTGGCCTACGACCACCTTGGCCGGCGTGCGGGGTCGGTCGACAGACCAAGCGAGCGACGCGAAAGCTGGGCCGAGGCTTTCACACTCCGGTTTGTCCGATTGTAAAGGCCCCTAACGGCATCAGCTTTGTGGGCGACGATCGCTCTTGGGCCAAGCGCGGACATCGGCGGTCGCTCACGCGGTCGGTCACCGCAGCGCAGCTCTATCTTTCGTTGGCGGCTTCACGTCAGCGTTTGCTGAAACGCACCGCACCAGCGAAGACGTGGTCCCGAGAAAAACTTTGCCAAATGCCTGAACACGACGGCTCTCTTAAGTATGGTTTGGTGCGGTCGCACCCATTAAACGACGCGGTCAGGAGGACTGTGAGTACCAATCCATTCGACGACGACAATGGCACCTTCTTCGTATTGGTCAATGAAGAGGAACAACACAGCCTGTGGCCGACTTTCGCCGATGTTCCAGCGGGCTGGCGCGTCGTTTACGGAGAAGCGGATCGCGCGTCGTGTCTCGACTACATCGAACAGAACTGGCCCGACATCAGGCCCAAGAGCCTTCGCGACAGGCTCGCACAGGCCCGAAGTACTGAAGCCTAGACCGACTGGTTTTTGGGGGGCTGGTGGATAGCGACAAGGAAACACTTCAGCTGGCACGGGGGAATGCTTCTGCCTCGCTCGATGAGGCGCTTCAGCTGACGCGGGGACAACTCGATATATGGCTCGCACAGCAGATGGGCCAACTCGCGACGGAGTGGCATGTCGGCCTTTTCGTGAGGATCGACGGTCGGATCGACCGCGATGCTCTCGAGTGGGCGATCGCGCGGGCCGTGCGCGAAGCCGAACCCGGGCGAGCTTCGTTCTTCGAGGAGAACGGCCAGGTTCTCCAGAAAGCGGTCGATTATCCCGATATCGAGTTGCCGTTCTTTGACCTGACCGAATCCGACAACGCCGTGGAAGAGGCCTATCGGACGGCGTTGTCGATCCAAGAAACGCCGATGCCTTTCAGCGGCCCTTTGTTCAGATACGCCCTATTCCAGACGCGCGCGGATCAATTTCATCTGTTCGCCACGTGCCACCACATCGTCGCAGATGGAGCCGGGCTCGTCCTGGTAGGCCATCGGGTTGCATCTCTCTACTCGGCAATCGTTTCCGGGACACCGATTCCCCCCTCGGTGTTCGGCTCGCTGCAGGACTTGGTGAACTGCGAGTCGGAGTACCAAGCATCCGATGACTATCTCGAAGATCTGGATTACTGGACCAAGAACATCCCGGCGGAGAGCGGAAGCTCGTACCGACTTCCAGGGACGCTGCACGAGCAGGATCCGCAATCGTCCTCTTCGCCAGTGCCCTTGGCCCGGGCGCTGCTCCAGCGAGTCGATGAGATGGCCGACGCCTGGAATGTGCCCCGCTCGTCGGTCATCACTGCGGCGTGCGCACTCCTGGTTTGCCAGTGGAGCGTCGACGGCACAGAGGTGGTGCTCGACTTCCCTGTCAACAGGAGGGACCGTCCCGAGCTGAAGACTCTTCCCGGCATGGTTGCCGGGGTGGTTCCGCTGGTCCTGAACGTCTCGCCGAAAGCCACGGTGGCCGACTTCTGCGGGTATGTCGACACTCGGATCCGAGAAGCTCTGCAGCATCAGAGGTTTCCGGTTCGCTCCCTCGAGCGAAGGACCCGTGCAAGCGGGCCGTTGCAGTCGGGCGACCGGGTCACGGTCAATTTCCTTCCGTCCATATTCAATCTGTCCTTCGGTGGCATCGCAGCATCCGCGTCATTCACCAATCCTGGTGCCGCGGGCGACGGCTTCGGGTTGCTCTTTCTCAGCGAGGGCGACGGGCTTTCTCTTGGCGTCTCAGGTGCTCTGCAGCCATTCTCGAGTTTTGGCGTCTCGGACTTGACGGCCCGCCTGGAACAGGTGTTGACGGCCATGACCGTCAACCCGAATCGGCGGCTCTCGTCGATCGAACTGCTCGCGGGGAATGAGCGTGCAGATCTCGACGTGTGGGGCAATCGGGCACTGTTGGCGCGGACGGCGAGTTCGACGGTGTCGATACCGGCCATGTTCGCCGAGCAGGTTGCACGTGCCCCAGAGGCGGTGGCCATCCGTTGTGATGGTGAAACGTGGACCTATCGCGAATTGGACGATGCCAGTAACCGTCTGGCGAACCTGTTGATCGATCGTGGAGCGGGTCCGGGCCGATGTATCGCCGTGATGTTTCCGCGCTCGGCCGAGGCCATCGTCTCGATTCTGGCGGTCCTGAAAACGGGCGCGGCCTATCTGCCGATCGATCCCGCACACCCGCCGACACGCATCGAATTCATGGCCGCCGATGCGGCGCCGCTGGCGGCAATCACAATTTCGGACTTGGCTGACCGCCTGGCCGGCTGCGATCTACCGGTGATCGACATCGCCGATCCCCGCATCGACGCGTACCCCACCACGAGCGTGCCGGCGCCGGCCGCAGACGACGTCGCCTACATCATCTACACCTCCGGAACGACCGGCACCCCCAAAGGGGTGGTCATCTCGCACAGCAACGTCACCGAGTTGATTGGATCATTGGATCCTGCGTTGGCGGGGCCCGATCAGGTCTGGTCTCAGTGGCACTCCTATGCCTTCGACATCTCCGGCTGGGAGATCTTCAGTGCCCTTCTGCATGGTGGGCGACTCGTCGTGGTGCCCGAATTGGTGGCCAATTCGTCGGAGGACTTCCACGACCTGGTGGCGGCCGAGAAGGTCACCATTTTGTGCCAAACCCCTTCTGCCCTGGGGATCTTGAAGCCGGAGCTTCTGGACTCGGTCACCGTCATGGTGGGCGGAGAGGCGTGCCCCACCGAGGTCGTCGATCGGTGGGCCGCCGACCGGGTCATGATCAACGAGTACGGCCCGACCGAGGCGACGATGTGGGTGGCCCTCAGCGCGCCGCTCGCTCCGGGTACCGATGTGCCGCCGATCAGCCCGCCCTTGCCCACTGCCGCATACTTCGTGCTGAACAAGTGGTTGCATCCCGTGTCGGCCGGGGTGGTCGGCGAGTTGTACTTGGCTGGTCCCCAGCTGGCGTACGGGTACGTGCGACGCGCGGGGTTGACCGCATCCCGATTCATGGCCTGCCCCTTCGGGGAGTCCGGGGCCCGGATGTATCGCACCGGCGATCTGGTGTACTGGGCCGCCGACGGCCAATTGCGTTATCTGGGACGAGCCGACGAGCAGGTCAAGATCCGCGGATATCGCATCGAACTCGGTGAAATCCAAGCCGCGCTGGCCGGTCTCGATGGAGTGCAACAGGCTGTCGTGATCGCTCGGGAGGACCGCCCCGGGGACAAGCGTCTGGTGGGGTACTTCACCGGCACTGCAAATCCCGCCGAACTTCGTGCCGCGTTGGCCGACCGGCTGCCTTCTTACATGGTTCCAGCCGCTGTGGTGGCGATCGAGGCGCTGCCACTGACCGTCAACGGCAAGCTGGACAAGCGCGCCCTGCCCGCGCCGGAGTACAAAGCGGTCGATAACTACCGCGCCCCGAGCACCGTTACGGAGGAGATCCTGGCGGGGCTGTATGCGCAGGTGCTCGGTGTGGAGAGGGTCGGAGTCGACGATTCGTTCTTCGACCTGGGCGGTGATTCACTGTCCGCGATGCGGGTCATCGCCGCCATCAACACCAGCCTGGATGCCGGTCTCGCGGTGCGCGCATTGTTCGAGGCGCCCACGGTAGCCGAGCTGGCTCCCCGTATCGGGGGAGATGCGGGTCGGCGTAAGCCGCTGGTGGCCGGTGAACGGCCTTCGGTGGTGCCGCTGTCATTCGCCCAGAACCGATTGTGGTTCCTCAACCAGTTCGAGGGCGGCGCTGCCACATACAACATTCCGACCGCGTTCCGGATCACCGGGGCGTTGGATGTAGAAGCGCTGGGTGCGGCCCTAGACGACGTCATCGCTCGTCATGAAGCTCTGCGCACCACGTTCCCGGACATCGACGGAGTGCCGTTCCAGGCGGTGTTGCCCGCACGGCAGGGGATGTGGAGACGCGGGCCCGCGGTCGTTTCGTCCCGTGAAGGAGATGTGGCCGCCGAGTTGGTGGCGCTGGCGGGGTATCGATTTGATCTGTCAGCGGAGATCCCGATCCTCGCGCGGATCTACTCGGTGGGGCCAGAACAGTACGTCGTGGGAATCGTTGTCCACCACATAGCTTTTGACGGATGGTCGCTGGCGCCGATGGTCCGTGACGTGGCTGAGGCGTATCGCGCCCGCCAACAGGGTCACGCGCCTGAGTGGGCGCCGTTGTCGGTGCAGTACGTCGATTACACCTTGTGGCAACAAGATTGGCTGGGGGTCGAGTCCGATCCAGACAGCGTGATCGCGGGGCAGCTGCAGTATTGGCGACAAGAGCTGGCGGACCTCCCGGAACTCGTCACGCTTCCACCGGACCGAGCGCGCCCGCCGGTCGCCAGTTACCGCGGTGACGAAGTGGAACTCCGCATCGAACCCCAGGTGTGGGCCGGGGTCAAGCAGTTGGCGGCGGCGCATAACGCGACGCCCTCGATGGTGTTGCAGGCCGCCATGGCGATCGTGCTGCACCGCGCCGGCGCAGGCGAAGACGTGGTCATGGGTACCCCGATCGCTGGACGGTCCGACCAAGCGCTCGACGACCTCGTCGGATTCTTCGTCAACACCTGGGTTTTGCGGGTAGGCGTCAAGTCGGGGCAGCCGTTCGGCGATGTGCTGGCCGAAGTGCGCCGAAAAGCACTCGATGCCTATAGCAACCAGGATGTTCCGTTCGAATTGCTCGTCGAACAGCTCAACCCCGCGCGGTCGACTTCGCACAACCCGCTGTTCCAAGTGTTGATGGTCTTCCAGAACAACATGCGTCCCGAAGTGCTGACGTTGGACGAGGTCGGCATAGAACAGCAGGCGGTCACCACCCGCACGGCCCGGTTCGATCTCGACATCGAGTTGGGGGAGGTACCGACCGAAGATCCGGCGGCGCCGATGGCCGCCGGCATGGTGTTGTACGCCACGGACTTGTACGAGCGAGCCACCATCGAGCGGTTGGTCAGCTGGTTCGGTCGAGTGATCGAAGCAGCGGTCGCTGACGCTTCGGCAGTAGTCGGCGATGTGCCCCTACTCGACGACGACGAGCGTCAACTGGTGCTAGAGGAGTGGTCGGGTAATACGGTGACGGCGCCGGTGGGTGTGGCGCCACAGCTGCTGGCCAGTGCGGTGGCCACCGATGCGAATGCGGTGGCCCTCGTCGATGGCAACCGAGAATGGTCCTATCGCGAGCTCGACGAGTGGTCGACGCGTTTGGCGCGGGCACTGATCGAGGCAGGTGTGGGTCCCGAGCGCGCCGTGGGCGTAGCGATGGAACGCTGCGCGGAGTTGGTCGTGGCCTGGTGGGCGCTGATGAAGGCCGGTGGGGCCTACGTGCCGGTGGACCCCGCCTATCCAGTCGAGCGGATCACCACTGTGTTGAACGCGGTGTCCGCGGTGTGTGTTCTGACAGTCGGGGAGGGAACCATCGCCGGGACGGGTGACCGCCCCATTCTGCGTATCGACGATCTGGACTTGTCGGCGCAACCAGTCGATCCCATCACCGACGCGGACCGGTTGGCGCCGCTGCAGGCACACAACACGGCCCACGTGATCTTCACCTCGGGATCCACCGGCACCCCGAAGGGGGTGGCTGTCAGCCACGCCGGCTTGTTGGGAGTTGCCGCGCTCCACGAAGTCTACGGAATGGGTGCCGACACCCGGCTGTTGTTGGTGGCCGCGCCGACCTTCGACGTGTCGATCGGTGAGGTGCTTCTGGCGGCAGGGTCGGGCGCGGCCTTGGTGGTGGTGCCACCCGATGCATACGCCGGTGAAGCATTGACGAGACTGCTTGAAAGCCAACGGGTCAACGCCGCAACGCTCACACCGACAGTGCTCTCCACGCTGGATCGCGGTCGGCTCCACAACGTGGACACTCTCATCACCACGGGCGAAGCGTGCCCGACAGAATTGGCGGCCGCATGGGCTACGGATCGCCGGATGTTCAACGCGTACGGTCCCACCGAGACCACGATCTGGGCCACTTCCAGTTCCACGATCGAGCCGGGCCAGCCAGTGGGAATCGGCGCGCCCATCGCCGGGGTGTCCGCCCTGGTACTCGACGCGCGGCTGAACCCGGCGCCCGTCGGGGTGGTGGGCGAGCTCTACCTGGGCGGCCCCGCATTGGCGCACGGCTACATGGGTAGGCCGGACCTCACCGCGGATCGCTTCGTGGCAAACCCTCACGGGCCCACGGGAACACGCATGTACCGAACCGGTGACCTGGTGCGCTGGACCCGCACCGGGACAGTGGATTACCTGGGTCGCGCCGACACCCAGATCAAACTCCGCGGACAACGCATCGAATTGGGCGAAATCGAGAACTCGCTGCTCGCGTGCGATCAGGTCACGCAGGCCGCCGCGTTGGTACATCGCGGCAATACCGGTGCCCACCTCGTCGCCTACGTCACCTTCGATCGCAGCAGCGCGGGTGATCATGACGCGGAAATCGTCAACCAGTGGCAACACGTCTACGACGAGTTGTACGACGCCGAGGCCGATACTCGCGACTTCGGCAAGGACTTCCGGGGCTGGAACAGCAGCCTGACCGACGACCCGATTCCGCTCGACGAGATGTTGGAATGGCAGTCGGCCACCGTCGACCGGATCATGGCCCTTCGGCCGCAGCGGGTGTTCGAGATCGGTGCGGGCTCTGGGTTGGTGTTGTCTCAGATTGCTCCGCTCTGCGACGAATATTGGGCGACAGACTTTTCCGCGCCGACGATCCAGGCTCTCCAAACGGCCGTGACTGCTCAGCCGTGGGGCGATCGGGTGCGCCTGTTGGTGCAGCCGGCCGATGCGATCGATGAGCTCCCACAAGGTCATTTCGACGTGGTGGTGCTCAACTCGGTCATCCAGTACTTCCCCAGCGCCGCCTACCTGACCGAGGTGCTGGCGGTGGCGATGCGGTTGCTCGCCCCCGGTGGCTCCCTGTTCATCGGTGATGTTCGCAATCACACGCTGCAGGGTGCGCTCCAAACGGCGGTTGCGTTGGCCCGCGCGGAAACCAGCGACACCAACGAAATTCGTGAGCGCGTCCAACGCGCCCTGGTCAGCGAAGTCGAGTTACTGCTCGCGCCAGAGTTTTTCACCGCCTGGGTCGCCGATCAGCAGGAGGTGGCCGGACTCGATATCCAAGCCAAACGGGGGCGGGCCGACAACGAACTGACCCGCTACCGCTATGACGTCGTGATCCACAAGTCGCCCGTCGCGGTGCGCTCACTGGCTGACGTGCCGTCATGGGCGTGGACCGAATGTGCGGGCCTTCGTGGGCTGCAAGACCAGTTGACCACCCAACACCCCGTGATGGTCCGTGTCACCGAAATCCCGCGAGCCGGGCTTGTCACAGATGTCTACATCGAAAGGGCGTTGGCTGCGGGCGAATCCGTCGATGAGGCACTCGCCGAAGCGATCGCGGCAAACCAAGACGCGGTGACACCCGATCAACTGCACCGCATCGGTGAGGCTGCCGGTTATCGCGTCGTCGTCACCTGGGGCGCTGATCCCGGCACCGTCGACGCCGTTTTCCTCGAGGGACAGCAGGATTCACCACTGACCGACCTGTATCTGCCATCCAACAGCACGCGTCAGCGCATCACCACTGCCAACGACCCGGACACCAACACGAAACTCACCGCGGTCCGACAGCAGCTGACAGCGCGGTTGCCGGAGTACATGGTTCCTTCACAGATCGTGGTGCTCGAGGAGTTCCCCCTCACCTCTTCGGGAAAGATCGACCGGAAGTCGCTGCCGGAACCGGTGTTCGCCGCGACGCCCTTCCGGGCGCCGCAGAGCGAAACCGAGGAGGTCATCGCCGGGGTCTTCGCGCAAGTATTGGGGTTGGACCGCGTCGGGGTAGATGATTCGTTCTTCGAGCTGGGTGGGGATTCGCTGCTCGCGATGCGGGTGATCGCTGCAGTCAACGCAAGTCTGGATGCCGGTCTTTCGGTGCGCGCGTTGTTCGAATCGCCCTCCGTGGCGCAGTTGGCGCCCCGCGTCGGTGACGAATCAACGCAGTTGGAGCCCTTGGTGCCGGTGCAGCGGCCTGAGCTGGTGCCGTTGTCGTTCGCCCAGAACCGGTTGTGGTTCATCGACCAGTTGCAGGGGCCGTCACCGATCTACAACATGGCCGTGGCGTTTCGACTGGATGGTCCCCTCGACGAAGGCGCGTTGGGTGAAGCGTTCTCCGATGTGGTCGCCCGCCATGAAAGTCTGCGCACGTTGTTTGTGGCTCCCGACGGGGTTCCGCAGCAGTTGGTCGTCCCGATCGAAGAGGCTGAGTTCGGCTGGAGCGTCGTCGATGCCGATGGATGGCCGGAGCACCAGCTTGCCGACGCCATCGATGCCGCGGTGCAGCACCCGTTCGACCTGGCTGGTGAACTCCCCCTGCGGGCAACGCTTTTCCGCCTCAACGACCGGGAGCGCGTGCTGGTGGCGGTGGTGCACCATATTGCTGCTGATGGCTGGTCCATCAGGCCACTGGTAACCGATATCGCGGTCGCATACGCCGCCAGGTGTTCAGAGCGGCCTCCGAGCTGGGAACCGTTGCCGGTGCAGTATGTCGACTACACGCTCTGGCAACGGGCGCAGTTGGGTGATCTGACCGATCCGCACAGCCGAATCTCTGCGCAGTTGGCTTACTGGGAGCAAGTGTTGGCCGGCCTGCCGGAACGCTTGGAGTTGCCGACGGATCGGCCCTATCCGCCGGTAGCCGATTACCGCGGCGCCACAGTCGAGCTGGAGTGGTCGGCGGAGCTGCAGCAGCGAATCGCCGTGGTGGCGCGTGAGTACGACGCCACCAGCTTCATGCTCGTGCAGGCGGCGCTGGCGGTGTTGTTGGGCAAGGTCAGCGCCACCAGTGATGTCGCGCTGGGCTTCGCGATCGCCGGACGCAGTGACCCGGCGCTCGACGCCCTCGTGGGTTTCTTCGTCAACACGTTGGTGTTGCGCGTCGACTTGGCGGGTGACCCCACGTTTGCCGACCTGTTGACGCAGGTGCGAGGACGCGGTCTGGCGGCCTATGAGCACCAGGACGTGCCGTTCGAGGTGCTGGTCGATCGGCTCAACCCCGCCCGGTCGCTGACGCACTCGCCGCTGGTACAGGTGTTGTTGGCGTGGCAGAACTTTACCGGTCAGGACAACGACATCGCGGGCTTGGGCCTGGGTGACGCACAAGTCACGCCGTTGGCCGTGGATACTCGCACCGCGCGTGTGGACTTGACCTTCACGCTGGGCGAGTATTGGAGCCAGGCCGGCGAACCAACGGGGATACGCGGCGAGGTGGAATTCCGCACCGATGTGTTCGACCCCGCCAGCATCGAGACGCTGATCGAGCGGTTGCAGCGGGTGTTGGTGGCGATGACCGTCGAACCGATGCGACGACTTTCGTGGGTCGACCTGCTAGACGAGACTGAGCATGCCCGTATCTACGGGTGGGGAAACAGCGCGGCACTGGCGCGGCGCGTACCTGCGTCGCTGTCGATTCCGGCGCTGTACGAAGAGCAGACGGCGCGCACCCCCGAAGCAGTGGCGCTGAGTCATGGGCAGCAGTCGTGGACCTACCGGGAGTTGGACGAGGCGTCGAACCGGTTGGCGCACTTACTGGTTGAATATGGAGCGGGTCCCGGGCAGCGGGTCGCGTTGCTGTTGCCACGTTCGGCCGAGGCGATCGCGGCGATCCTCGCGGTGCTCAAGACCGGGGCGGCCTATCTGGCGATGGACCCAGCGCACCCAGACGCACGGATCGAGTTCATGCTCGGCGACGCTGCGCCGATCGTCACGATCACCGCTACCGAATTGGCATCGCGAGTGGCGGGTCACGGGTCGGTCACCATTGATGTCGGCGATGCCAGGATCGACGACCAGCCCAGCACGGCCCTGCCGGCCCCGATGCCCGACGATATCGCTTACCTCATCTATACCTCGGGCACGACGGGGACTCCAAAGGGCGTGGCGGTACCCCACGAAAACGTGATCCGGCTGCTGGAGACGTTGAATTCCGAGGTACCCGCCGCCGGTGTGTGGTCCCAATGCCATTCCCTCGCCTTCGATTTCTCGGTGTGGGAGATGTGGGGCGCATTGCTGGGCGGGGGACGGCTGGTGGTGGTGCCCGATACGGTCGTCCGCTCACCAGAAGATCTGCATGCCTTGTTGATCAGTGAGAATGTCAGTGTTCTCAGCCAGACGCCCTCGGCGTTCTATGCGCTCCAAGCCGCTGAGGCCGTCTCGCCCGAAGCGCGGTATCGAAACACACTCGAGACGGTTGTGTTCGGCGGCGAGGCGCTCGAGCCACATCGCCTCCGGGCTTGGCTGCAGACACATCCGGGCGAACCGCGGTTGCTCAACATGTACGGCATCACCGAGACGACGGTGCACGCCTCGCTGAGGGAAATCGTTGCCGACGACGTGGGCAGCGCGGTCAGTCCGATCGGAGGGCCCCTCGCCCACCTCGGCTTCTTCGTGCTGGACGGCTGGCTCCGAGCGGTGCCCGCCGGCGTGGTCGGCGAGTTGTACGTGGGCGGCGCCGGACTCGCGTACGGGTACGTGGGCCGTGGCCCATTGACCGCCTCGCGGTTCGTGGCCTGTCCGTTCGGTGGTTCGGGTGCGCCAGGCCAACGGATGTATCGCACCGGCGATTTGGTGCGGTGGACTTCGGAAGGCGAGTTGCAGTATCTGGGCCGTGCCGATGAGCAGGTCAAGATACGCGGATATCGCATCGAGCTCGGTGAGATCCAGGCCGCGCTGAGCGCTCTGGACGGAGTGGAAGACGCGGTGGTCGTCGCACGGGAAGATCGCCCGGGCGACAAGCGTCTCGTCGGCTACGTGACGGGTACAGCGGAGCAGACCGAGATTCGGTCCGCGCTGGCCGAGCGGCTCCCGGCGTATATGGTTCCGGCAGCGGTGGTTTCGATGGCCGCGATACCGCTGACAGTCAACGGCAAGGTCGACAAGCGAGTCCTGCCCGCACCGGAGTACGCCGATGTGGACCGGTACCGCGCGCCGGCGACGTTGACCGAGGAGATCCTGGCCGGCATCTATGCCGAGGTGCTGGGGTCGGACCGGGTCGGAGTCGACGACTCGTTCTTCGATCTCGGTGGGGACTCGCTGTCGGCGATGCGGGTGATCGCCGCGGTCAACAAGGCGTTCGATGCCGGGCTTTCGGTCCGCGCGTTGTTCGAGGCTCCCTCGGTGGCCCGATTGGCGTCTCGGGTGGGTGAAGGCGGCGCGTTAGCGCCGTTGGTACCAGGGCAACGACCTGCGGTGGTGCCGTTGTCGTTTGCGCAGAACCGCTTGTGGTTCATCGACCAGTTGCAGGGCCCCTCGGCGATCTACAACATGGCGGTCGCGCTGCGGTTGGCGGGGCGTCTGGACACCGACGCGCTGGGTGCGGCGTTGGCGGATGTGGTGGTCCGCCACGAGAGTTTGCGCACGATGTTCGTGGCTCCCGAGGGAGTCCCGCAGCAACTGGTGCTGCCGGTCGCGGAGGCTGACTTCGGATGGCAGGTGGTCGATGCCAGCGGTTGGCCGTCAGACCGGCTGGCCGAGGAAGTTGATGCGGCGCGGCTGTACACGTTCGACTTGGCGAATGAAATCCCGTTGCGTGCAGCGCTTTTCCGGCTCGCAGCGGATGAGTACGTGCTGGTGGCGGTGGTGCACCATATTGCCGCGGACGGCTGGTCGGTCACGCCCCTGGTGGCTGACCTGGGCGTGGCCTATGCGGCCCGGTGCTCGGGTGAGGAGCCCGGCTGGGATCCGCTACCGGTGCAGTACGTTGATTACACGCTGTGGCAGCGCGCCCAATTGGGGGACATCAACGACCCCGATAGCCGGATGGCCGCGCAGTTGGCTTACTGGGAGCAGGCACTGGCGGGTATGCCCGAACAGTTGCAGCTACCCACGGATCGCCCCTACCCGGCGGTGGCCGATTATCGGGGAGCCTCGGTGGGCCTGGAGTGGCCGCCCGAGTTGCAGCAACAGGTCGCCCGCCTGGCTCGGCAGCACGACGCGACGAGTTTCATGGTTGTGCAAGCTGCGTTGTCGGTGCTGTTGGCCAAGTTGAGCGCCAGCAGCGATGTGGCCGTTGGATTTGCGATCGCCGGACGCGGCGACGCCGCCCTCGAGCAGTTGGTGGGTTTCTTCGTCAACACCTTGATCCTTCGGGTCGAGATGGCCGGTGACCCGACCGTCACCGAGCTTCTCGCGCAAGTCCGCGCACGGAGTCTCGCCGCTTACGAGCACCAGGATGTGCCGTTCGAGGTGTTGGTGGAGCGCCTCACCACCACGCGGTCGCTGACGCACTCGCCACTGGTCCAGGTGTTGTTGGCCTGGCAGAACTTCGCGGGGCAGGACTCCGACCCCGCGGCCGGGTTGAGTTTAGGCGATCTGCAGGTCACGCCCCTGCCGGCGGATACGCGCACTGCCCGTATGGATTTGACCTTCTCGATGGCTGAACGGTGGAGCGAAGATGGCGAGCCCGCCGGGATCTCGGGGGCAGTGGAGTTCCGCACCGATGTCTTCGACGCGACCAGCATCGAGGTATTGATCGAGCGGTTGCAACGGGTGTTGGTGGCGATGACCGCCGCACCGAACCTGAAGTTGTCCTCGATCGATCTGCTCGATGAGCTCGAGCACGCGCGTCTGGACCAGCTTGGTCATCGAGCGACGACGAGCCCTCCGGCGTCGGGGTCGATTCCAGTGGCGTTCGCCGAGCAGGTGGCTCGGACGCCTGCGGCGGTGGCACTCACCGACGGCGGACGATCGTGGACATATCGCGAACTGGATGAAGCCTCGAATCGTCTGGCGCACTTGTTGGTTGAGTACGGGGCCGGTCCGGGTGAGTGTGTGGCGCTGTTGCTGTCGCGCTCGGCTGAGGCGATCACATCGATTTTGGCGGTCCTCAAGACCGGGGCGGCGTATCTGCCGATCGACCCCGCGCTGCCGTCGACCCGGATCGAGTTCATGGTCGGCGATGCCACCCCGGTCGCAGCTATCACCACCGCCGGATTGGCCGGCCGGTTGGAGGGGCTTGACATACGGGTCGTCGATGTCGACGGCCGCGTCGTGCAGGAACAATCGGCAACGGCTTTGCCGGCTCCTGCTGCCGATGACATCGCCTACCTCATCTACACCTCGGGCACTACCGGCATGCCGAAAGGGGTGGCCGTTGCTCATCGCAACGTGACCCAGTTCGTTGCGGGCGCAGATGCCGACGTGCCGGTGGCGGGAGCTTGGTCGCAGTGGCATTCATTGTCTTTCGACGTCTCGGTGTGGGAGATATTCGGGGCGTTGTTGCAGGGCGGCCGGCTGGTCGTGATCCCCGAGCAGGTGGCTGGTTCACCCGACGACCTTCACGCTCTGTTGCTAGCCGAACAGGTCAGTGTGTTGTGTCAGACGCCGTCGGCGGTGGGCATGTTGTCGACCGAGGGGCTGGGGTCGACCGCGTTGATGGTGGCCGGCGAGGCCTGCCCCACCGAGGTGATGGACCGCTGGGCGCGGGATCGGGTGATGATCAACGCCTACGGCCCGACCGAGGCCACGGTGTACGCGGCGATGAGTGCGCCGCTGATCCCGGGTTCGGGTGTCGCGCCGATCGGTGCGCCGGTGGCGGGGGCGACGCTGTTTGTGCTCGATGGATCGTTGCGGCCGGTGCCCGCGGGTGTGGTCGGCGAGTTGTATATCGCCGGCGGGGGCGTCGCGGTGGGCTATTGGCTACGCAGCGGGTTGACCGCCTCACGTTTCGTGGCGTGCCCGTTCGCCGGTGAGGGCCAACGGATGTATCGCACCGGGGATTTGGTCCGGTGGGGTGCTGACGGGCAGTTGCAGTACCTGGGGCGTGCCGATGAGCAGGTCAAGATCCGCGGGTTCCGCATCGAGCTCGGCGAGATCCAGGCCGCGTTGGCCGCCTGTGAGGGTGTGCAGCAGGCCGTGGTGATCGTCCGCGAGGACCACCCAGGTGAGAAGCGACTGGTCGGCTATGTGACCGGATCCGTTGACGTGTCCGCAATCCGGGCCGCAGTGGCCGAGCGTCTGCCGGCATATATGGTGCCTGCGGCGGTGGTCACGATCGACTCGTTGCCGCTGACCCCCAATGGCAAGCTGGACCGGCGGGCACTGCCGGCGCCGGAGTACCAGGACGCCAAGGATTATCGGGCACCGACCACGCCTACCGAAGAGATCTTGGCCGGTATTTTCGCCCAGGTGTTGGGGTTGGAGCGGGTTGGGGTCGATGACTCCTTCTTCGTACTGGGTGGCGATTCGCTGTCGGCGATGCGCGTAATCGCGGCGATCAACACAAGCCTGGATACCGCCGTTTCCGTGCGTACGTTGTTCGAAGCTCCCACGGTGGCGCAGTTGGCGCTCCGTCTCGGCGAGGAGTCGACGCGACTGGAACCGTTGGTGCCGGTGCAGCGACCTGAGGTGGTGCCGCTGTCCCTTGCGCAGAACCGGTTGTGGTTCATCGATCAGCTGCAGGGGCCATCGGCGATCTACAACATGGCGGTGGCGCTGCAGTTGGTGGGGCGTCTCGATGCCGAGGCGCTAGGCGCAGCGTTGACCGATGTGGTAGGCCGTCACGAGAGTCTGCGCACGGTGTTCCCGACCGTCGACGGTGTGCCCCAGCAGGTGGTTCTCCCGGTCGGGGAGATCGAATTCGGTTGGGGCGTAGTCGATGCCATCGGCTGGTCCGAACACCAGCTTCACGAGGCCATCGATCAGGTCGCCGGATACACGTTCGATCTGGCGGATGAGATCCCGTTGCGCGCGCGGCTCTTCCGCGTCAGCGAGGATGATCATGTGTTGGTGGCGGTGGTTCACCATATCGCCGCCGATGGCTGGTCGGTCACCCCGTTGATCCGGGACTTGGCGGTGGCCTATGGCGCCCGCTCTGTCGACCAGGTGCCGGGGTGGGATCCGTTGCCGGTCCAGTACGCGGATTACACATTGTGGCAGCGCTCGCAATTGGGTGATCTGACGGACAGCGGTAGCCGCCTCGGCACCGAGGTGGCGTATTGGGAGCAGGCGTTGGCCGGGTTGCCGGAGCGCTTGGAGTTGCCCACGGATCGTCCGTATCCGGCGGTTGCCGATCACCGCGGGGACACAGTGGAGCTGCGCTGGCCGGCGCAGCTGCAGCAGCAAGTGGCTGCGGTGGCGCGTGCGCACAATGCGTCGAGTTTCATGGTGGTGCAGGCGGCGTTGGCGTTGTTACTGGGCAAGGTCAGCGCGAGCAGTGATGTGGCGGTGGGATTCGCGATCGCCGGACGGCGCGACCCGGCGCTCGAAGAGCTGGTGGGTTTCTTCGTCAACACGTTGGTGTTGCGTGTTGACCTGACGGGCGACCCCACGGTGGGCGAGTTGGTGGCGCAGGTGCGCTCACGCAGCCTCGAGGCTTATGAGCATCAGGATGTGCCGTTCGAGGTGTTGGTGGAGCGGCTCAATCCCACGCGGTCGTTGACGCATCATCCGCTGGTGCAGGTGATGTTGGCGTGGCAGAACTTCGCCGGACAGCGCAACGCTCCGGCAGAATTGAGTTTGGGCCCGGTACAGGCTACGCCCCTGCCGATCGAAACCCACACTGCCCGCATGGATCTGACGGTGTCGCTGGGTGAGGAATGGACGGAGACAGGCGAGCCCGCCGGGATCGCTGGGGTCGTGGAGTTCCGCACGGACGTGTTCGATGCTGCCAGCGTCGAGGCGCTGATCGAACGGTTGCAGCGAGTGCTGGCAGCGATGACGGCCGAACCGGCGCAGCGGGTTTCGTTGGTGGATCTGCTCGACGAGCCCGAGCACGCGCATCTGGATCAAGTCGGTCATCGCGCAGTACTGACGGAACACCCGGCGCGGGGGCCGGTGTCGATAACCGCGTTGTTCGATGATCAGGTGACGCGCATCCCCAAAGCGGTAGCGCTTCGATGCGGGGACCGCTCGTGGACTTACCGGGAATTGGACGAGGCCTCGAACCGGTTGGCCCACTTGCTGGTCGGTCTTGGTGTGGGCCCCGGTGAATGTGTTGCACTGCTGTTGCCGCGCTCGGCGGAGACGATCGTGGCGATTATCGCAGTGCTCAAGACCGGAGCTGCTTATCTGGCGGTGGATCCGGCGCATCCCGACGTGCGGATCAAGTTCATGATCGACGACGCCGTACCAATCGCGGCGGTCACCACCGAAGGCTTGCGCGCACGCTTTGACGGTTACGACCTGCCGGTCGTGGACGTCGAGGACCCCCATATCGACGCGGAGCCCAGCACTGCGCTGCCGGGTCCAGCTCCCGATGACCTCGCCTACATCATCTACACGTCCGGCACCACCGGTGTGCCCAAAGGGGTGGCTGTCAGCCATCACACCGTGACGCAGATGTTGGGGTCGATGCCCGCGCATCTTCCGCTGTCCGGCGTGTGGACGCAGTGGCATTCTTACGGTTTCGATGTCTCGGTCCAGGAAATCTGGGGCGCACTTCTTCACGGCGGTCGGCTCGTGGTGGTGCCAGACTCTGTGGTGCGCTCGCCGGAGGACTTCCACGCTCTGCTGATCGCTGAGCAGGTCAATGTCCTGAGCCAGACCCCCTCTGCTTTGGGTGTGCTCTCGCCGCAAGGCCTGGATTCGATCGAGTTGCTGATCATGGGCGGCGAGGCCTGCCCAGTGGAACTGGTGGAGCGGTGGGCGCCGGGCCGACTGATGATCAACGTCTGCGGTCCCACCGAGACGTCGATGTTCGCGGCGATGAGTGCACCACTGACCCCGGGTACAGGTGCGCCGCCGATCGGGTCCCCCGTGCCGGGCGCGGCGTTCTTTGTATTGGACCAGTGGTTGCGGCCGGTCCCGATGGGTGTGATCGGCGAGCTCTACGTGGCAGGGCGACTGGGGACCGGTTATGTCCGGCGGCCCGCGCTGACGGGTTCGCGGTTCGTGGCGTGTCCGTTCGGTGGCGTGGGCGAGCGGATGTATCGCACCGGGGACTTGGTGCGCTGGGATCCCGACGGTCAGCTGCAGTACCTCGGACGGGCCGACGAGCAGGTCAAGATCCGCGGATACCGCATCGAGCTCGGTGAAGTGCAGGCGGCGTTGGCGGGATGCGACGGGGTCGAACAGGCCGTGGTGCTCGCCCGAGAGGACCGCCCTGGCGACAAGCGGCTTGTTGGGTACGTCACGGGCACCGCCGACGCGGCCGAGATCCGCGGCGACCTGGCCGAGCGGCTCCCGGCCTATATGGTGCCGGCCGCGGTGGTGGTGTTGGCCGCGTTCCCGTTGACTCCCAATGGCAAGCTCGATAAGCGCTCGTTGCCGACACCGGAATACACCGACGGCGAAAATTACCGTGCGCCAGGCACTTTGAGCGAGGAGATTGTTGCAGGCATCTTCGCCCAGGTGTTGGGGCTGGAGCGCGTCGGTGTTGACGATTCGTTCTTCGATCTGGGTGGCGATTCACTGTCGGCGATGCGAGTGATCGCCGCGATCAACAAGTCTTTCGATGCCGGACTCTCGGTGCGGGCATTGTTCGAGTCACCTTCGGTGGCCCAGTTGGCACCGCGAGTGAGTGAGGGTGGTGGGCTGGAGCCGTTGGTACCCGTGCAGCGGCCCGACGTCGTGCCGTTGTCATTTGCCCAACAACGGTTGTGGTTCATCGATCAATTGCAGGGACCATCGGCGATCTACAACATCGCGGTGGCACTGCGACTCGGTGGGCCTCTTGACTCCGGTGCGTTGGGTCATGCTTTAGTCGATGTGCTCACCCGACACGAGAGCTTGCGCACGTTGTTCGTGGCTCCCGATGGGGTTCCTCAGCAGTTGGTGATGCCGGTCGAGCGTGCCGAGTTGGGGTGGCACGTTATTGACACCACCGGTTGGACTGAAGGTCGGCTGGAAGAGGCCATCGACAACGCGGTGCGCCAGCCTTTCGACTTGGCGACTGAGATTCCGTTGCGGGCGTTGCTATTCCGCGTCAACGAGGACGAGCATGTGTTGGTGGCGGTGGTGCATCACATCGCCGCTGATGGTTGGTCGGTCAGGCCGCTGGTGGCTGATCTCGCGACGGCTTATGGCGCCCGCTGTGCGGGACACGCTCCCGACTGGGCAGACCTGCCGGTGCAGTATGTCGATTTCACGCTGTGGCAGCGCGCGCAACTGGGCGACATCAAGGATCCCCAGAGCCGTATCGCCGCGCAGCTCAGCTATTGGGAGCAGGCGCTCGCCGGGATGCCTGAGCGATTGGAGTTGCCGACCGATCGTCCGTACCCGACGGTGGCGGATTACTCCGGTGCCCGAGTTCCTGTTGAGTGGTCTGCAGAGTTGCAACAGCAGGTCGCTCGCGTGGCGCGTGAGCACAATGCGACAAGCTTCATGGTGCTTCAGGCTGCCCTCGCGGTGCTGTTGGGCAAACTGAGTGCGACCAGCGATGTGGCGGTTGGGTTTGCGATCGCCGGGCGCGAAGATGCCGCATTGGATGCGTTGGTGGGCTTCTTCGTGAACACGTTGGTGCTGCGGGTGGATCTGAACGGGGATCCCACGGTCGCCGAGGTTCTGAGCGACGTGCGCTTGCGCAGCTTAGCTGCCTATGAACATCAGGATGTGCCGTTCGAATTGCTGGTCGATCGCCTCAACCCGACTCGGTCGTTGACGCATGCTCCCTTGGTTCAGGTGCTGTTGGCATGGCAGAACTTCGCCGGTCCAGCGGGCGACCCGGCCGCGGGTGTAGCTCTGGGCGAGCTGGAGGTGACACCGCTGCCGGTTGACACGCGCACTGCGCGAATGGATCTCACGTTCTCGTTGGGCGAGCACTGGAGCAATGACGGCGCCCCTGCAGGGATTCGCGGGGAGGTGGAGTTTCGTACCGATGTGTTTGACGCAGTCGGCATCGAGGCGTTGATCGGGCGGTTGCAGCGGGTGTTGGTGGCGATGACCAATGAGCCCTATCAACGGGTTTCGTCGATCGAGCTGCTCGATCAATGCGAGCATGCTCGATTGGATGAGATTGGTAACCGGGCCGCGCTGACCCAGCCGATGCCAGAATCGGAATCAATCCCAGCTTTGTTTGCAGCCCAGGTCGCGCGCACGCCGGAGGCGGGCGCAATCAGTTGCGGGGAGCGCTCGTGGAGCTACCGCGAGCTTGAGGAAGCGTCGAATCGGCTGGCGCACTTGCTGCTTGGGCTCGGGATAGGTCCCGGCACATGTGTGGGGTTGTTGTTGCCACGCTCAGCGGAGATGGTCGTGGCGATCTTGGCGGTCTTCAAGAGCGGCGCAGCGTATTTGCCGATCGATCCCGCGCTGCCGAGTGCCCGCATCCAATTCATGGTGGCTGATGCAGCGCCGATCGCCGTAATCGCCACTGGCGGCCTGGCCGATCAGCTCACGGGCGACATAGCGGTCATCGACATCGATGACCCGCGCATCGCGTCCCAACCCGCAACCGCGGTGCCGGGCCCGGATCCCGATGACATCGCTTACCTGATCTACACCTCGGGCACGACCGGAGTCCCTAAAGGGGTGACTACCACCCACCGCAACGTCACTCAGCTGCTGCGAGTGCTTGGTAATTATCTGCCTGTGACAGGGGTTTGGACGCAGTGCCACACTTACGGTTTCGACACCTCGGTGTGGGAAACCTGGTCGCCACTGCTGCATGGCGGTCGCGTGGTGATCGTGTCGGATGCGGTGGTGCGCTCGCCGGAGGACTTCCAAAGCTTGTTGATCGCTGAACAAGTCAGCGTGCTCACTCAGACGCCCTCGGCGGTGGGAATGTTGTCCCCGCAAGGCCTGGGTTCGATGGCGCTGGTGGTGGCCGGTGAGGCCTGCCCAACTGAGCTGGTGAACCGGTGGGCGCCGGGGCGGGTGATGATCAACGCCTACGGCCCTACCGAGACCACGATGGTGGTGATGCTCAGCGCGCCGCTGACCCCTGCCGCGGAGGTGGTGCCGATCGGATCGCCGGTGCCAACCGCTGCACTGTTCGTCCTTGACGCAGCGTTACGACCAGTAGCTCCCGGTGTGGTCGGTGAACTGTATGTGGCAGGTGTCGGGCTGGCCTACGGTTATCTGCGCCGACCGGGATTGACCGGATCGCGCTTCGTCGCTTGCCCGTTCGACGGTGCGGGAGAACGGATGTATCGCACCGGGGATTTGGTGCGATGGGGCGCTGACGGACAACTGCAGTATCTCGGCCGTGCCGATGAACAGGTCAAGATCCGCGGGTATCGCATCGAGCTCGGCGAGGTTCAGGCCGCGTTGAGCGCAGTTGAGGGTGTACATCAGGCGGTGGTGATCGCCCGGGAGGATCAGCCGGGGGACAAGCGGCTCGTCGGGTATGTGACCGGAAGCGCGGACCCCATCGAGGCACGCGCCGAACTGGCTGAGCGGTTGCCGGCGTTCATGGTGCCTGCGGCGGTGGTGATGCTCGAGACGTTGCCCCTGACGGTCAACGGCAAGTTGGACGTGCGCGCCCTACCGGCGCCGGAATACCAGAGAGCCGAGCGGTATCGGGCGCCGAGCAACGCCATCGAGGACATCTTGGCCGGCATCTATGCCCAGGTGCTCGGGTTGGACCGGGTCGGGATCGACGACTCGTTCTTCGAACTCGGTGGGGACAGCATCTTGTCGATGCAGGTGGTGGCCCGCGCTCGAGCGGCCGGCGTGATGTGTCGTCCGCGGGACCTCTTCGTCGAGCAGACGGTGGCGCGCCTGGCGCGGGTCGCCCGGGTGTCAGACGGCGAGGCGGGGCCGGTCGACGAGGGCACCGGAGCGGTTGTCGCGACCCCGATCGTGCATTGGCTGGAAAGCGTCGACGGCCGAGTGGATCAGTTCAACCAGACAATGGTGGTGCAGGCGCCGGCCGGGGTGGCCGAGGACGACGTGATCGTCATGTTGCAGGCCTTGATGGATCGACACGCAATGCTGCGGTGCCGTGTCGAGGTCGACGGTGCGGGCCGGTGGTCGCTGCAGGTGCCCGAAGTCGGGTCGGTGGATGCGCGCGAGTGCGTGCGGTCGGTCTACGCGTTGTCCGAGGAAATTCTGGTGGAGGCGCGGTCGCGGTTGAATCCAGCCGCCGGGTCCATGGTGAGCGCAGTTTGGGCGCAAACCAGCGGGGAGCTCGCCTTGATCGTTCACCACCTCGCGGTCGACGGGGTCTCGTGGCGAATCCTGTTGGAAGATCTGAACATTGCGTGGGCACAGCATCACAGCGGCCAGCCCATCGCACTGCCGGCGCCGGGAACGTCGTTCGCCCGGTGGTCCGCGCTGCTGGCCGAACATGCGCAGACGTCGGAGGTAGTCAAGCACGCCGAGGTGTGGCGGCACGTCTCGTCGACCCCGGCGGCGTTGCCGGCTGTGCAGCCGGCGGTGGACACATTTGTCACGGCGGGGCGGCTATCGTCGGAACTGGACGTCGAAACTACGCGGATGCTTCTCGGTGAAGCCCCGGCGGCGTATCGCGCCGGAGTGCAGGACATCTTGTTGATCGCGTTCGGGATGGCGTGTGCGCAGATGTTGGGCATCGGCAACGCACCGCTGGGCATCGACGTCGAAGGCCACGGGCGCGATGAGGACTTGGCTGTCGGTGTGGACCTGACGCGCACGGTCGGGTGGTTCACGACGAAGTACCCGGTGTCGTTGACGGTCGGTGGGCTGGACTGGACGCAGGTGGTCGCTGGCGACGCGGCGCTCGATACGGCGATCAAGGCGGCCAAGGAACAGCTGCGCGCGCTGCCTGATGGGTTGACATACGGCCTGATTCGTTATCTGAATCGCGATGTCGACCTGAGCGGGTCCGACCCGGTGATCGGGTTCAACTATCTGGGCCGGCTGGGTGCGGCGGCAGCTGAGCTGTCTGAGGATCTGTGGCGAATCAGTCAGGAAGGCTCGTCGTTGACCGGCGCCGTCGCCGCTATTCCAATGCCGTTGGCGCACACCGTCGAGCTCAACGCCGCCACCGTGGAGACAGACAGCGGTCCACAATTGCACGCCAACTGGTCGTGGGCGACCTCGGCGGTTGACCGCCCGCAGGTGGACCGGCTGAGCCGCCTGTGGTTCGAGGCCCTGTCCGGTATCTGCGCACGCGTGCGCGCCGGCGGCGGCGGGCTGACCCCGTCAGACATCTCCCCGGCTCGACTGAGTCAGCCGCAACTCGATGAGTTGCAGCAGCTTTACCCGGTCGCCGATGTGCTGCCGCTGACCCCGCTGCAGCAAGGTCTGCTCTTCCACGCGGGTACGGTCGAAGATAACGATGACCTGTATGCGGTGCAGCTGGACATAACCATTACCGGCCGGCTCGACCCGCAACGGCTTCGCGATGGCGTGTACAACGCCGTGGCCCGGCATCCGAATCTGGCCGCCCGCTTCTGTACTCAGTTCGATGAACCGGTACAGGTGATCCCCGCCGATTCCGCCGTGCCGTGGCGCTATGTCGATCTCCGTACGGACGGCGGTGATTTGGACCCCGAGGAACAGGTTGGGACGCTGAGTGCTGCCGAGCGTGCTGCCGTCTGCGATCTCGATGGGGAGCCGGCCTTCCGCGCGCTGTTGATCCGGACTGCCGAAGACAGTCATCGGTTCGTGCTTACCAATCATCACATCGTGATGGATGGGTGGTCTTTGCCGATCCTGCTGCAGGAGATCATCGCCGGATATTACGGGCAGCGGCTGCCGGCCCCCGCGTCCTACCGCAGCTTCGTCAGTTGGCTGGCCGAACAGGATCGCGCTGCGGCGCAAGCGGCGTGGAGTGAGGTCTTCGCCGGATTCGAGACTCCGACGTTGGTGAGTCCGCCTGGACGCGTAGGTCTCGGGCAAAGAGGAGTTGTGTCGCATCGACTTCCTGCCCAGACCATGCAGGCTCTCAATGAGTTGGCGCGCTCTCAACACACCACGGTAAACATCGTGCTGCAGGGTGCTTTTGCGCAGTTGCTGTGTCAGTTGACCGGTCAGCACGATGTCGCTTTCGGGACCGCGGTCTCGGGACGGCCGGCCGAGGTGTCAGGCGCGGAATCGATGGTGGGCCTGCTGATCAACACGGTGCCAGTGCGGGCGAAGCTCACGGCAACGACCACGACCGCCGAGCTACTCGAAAGCTTGCAACGCGCTCACAACCAGACTCTCGAGCATCAGCACGTCGCACTGCCGGACATCCATCGCATCACCGGGCACGACGAATTGTTCGACACCCTATTCGTGTACGAGAACTACCCGATTGACACGACGGCGTTGGCCGGTGACCACGAGCTGTCCATCACCGACTTCAACACACGGGAATACAACCACTACCCCCTGACGGTAGCGGCGCTGCCGGGCGACGAACTGAGTCTGCGCGCAGAGTTCGACACCGATGTGTTTGATGCGGGCAGTGTGGGTGGGTTGATTGGTCGGTTGGAGCGGGTGTTGGTGGCGATGACTGCTGATTCGGGTGGGCGGTTGTCGTCGGTGGATGTGCTTGATGGTGGTGAGCATG
>NZ_NKCO01000029.1:0-59624 GCF_002245615.1 Mycobacterium neumannii
GGGCGGGGGCGGTTCGGGCGGCTTGGGCTCGAACGTCTGGTTCACCCAGAACAGCGCCACGAACGCCGCGATGAGCACGACCGTCGACACCCGCATCCGGCCGAAACGGGCGCTCAGCCAGTTCCTCACTTCTTCTGCTCCGCGGAGCCCTGCGTCTCATTGCCGGCGCCGCCGTCTGTCGCCGGGTGGACGATGGCGCCCACCGTCGGTGTCACACTGTCGGTCGGCGACACGATCCCGGCGCGGCGTAGCTCGGCGACCACCAACACGCGAATGCGCCGGCCGACTTCGAACTGCTTACCGGGAAGTGTGCGCGCGACCATCCGCAGGTTCACCGTCTCGAGCCCGATGCTCTCGACACCCATCAGCTGGGGCGCGTCGAGCATGAGTGCGCTGAGTTGCGGATCGTCTGTTGCTTTGCGCGCGACGGTGTGCAGGAGCTCGTTGACCTCGTTGAGGTCGGACCCCGTCGGCACCGGAATGTCGATGACCGCGCGCGCCCAGTCCTTCGACAGGTTCAGCGATCGAACGATGTTGCCGTTGGGGATGGTGTACATCTCACCTTCGGCGGTGCGCAGTTTGGTGACCCGCAACGTCACCTCTTCGACCGTTCCGAGCGACTCCTCGGGTGCACCGACCATGCTGAGCTGCACCAGATCGCCGAAGCCGTACTGCTTTTCGGTGATGATGAAGAAACCGGCCAGCAGGTCCTGGACCACTTTCTGCGCACCGAAGCCCAGCGCGGCGCCCAGCACCGCGGCGGGCGCGACCAGCGACCCGATCGGGATCGCGAGCGTGTCGGTGATCTGCACCGCCACGATGATGAACAACAAGGCGACCGTGACCCACGAGATCACCGAAGCGACGGCCTGCCGGTGCTTGGCGCTCTCCGAACGCACCAGCTGATCGCTTTCCAGGTATTCGGCGTCGATGCGGCTCACGATCCGCTGTGCCGCCCAGTTGATGAACCGCGCGGCGAGCAGTCCGCCGATCAACAGCAGTGCGATCGTCACACCGCGGTCGAGAATCCAGTTGCCGATGTTGCCCTTCCAGAACCCTTCCCAGCGCTCCCCCAGGGACAGTGCGATCAGACTGTTATCCATCGTCTTGACTCTTGCGCCAACGAATGCCCGCCTCGAGGAACCCGTCGAGGTCGCCGTCGAGCACCGCGGCGGGGTTGCCGACCTCGTACTCGGTGCGCAGATCCTTGACCATCTGGTAGGGGTGCAGCACGTAGGACCGCATCTGGTTGCCCCACGAGCTGCCACCGTCGCCCTTGAGGGCATCCATCTCGGCGCGCTCTTCTAAGCGCTTGCGTTCCAACAACTTTGCCTGCAAGACCCGCATCGCCGAAACCTTGTTCTGCAACTGCGACTTCTCGTTTTGACAGGTCACCACGATGCCTGTCGGGATGTGGGTCAGCCGGACCGCCGAGTCGGTGGTGTTGACCGACTGGCCACCGGGGCCGCTGGAGCGGTAGACATCAACGCGCACATCGCTTTCCGGGATGTCGATGTGGTCGGTGGTCTCCACCACCGGCAGCACTTCGACGTCGGCGAACGACGTCTGCCTGCGGCTCTGGTTGTCGAACGGGCTGATGCGCACGAGGCGATGGGTGCCCTGCTCGACCGACAGGGTGCCGTAGGCGAACGGTGCGTGCACCGCGAACGTCGCGCTCTTGATCCCCGCCTCTTCGGCGTAGGAGATGTCAAAGACTTCCACGGGATAGTCGTGCTGTTCGGCCCAGCGGATGTACATGCGCATCAGCATCTCGGCCCAGTCCGCGGCGTCCACCCCGCCGGCGCCCGAGCGGATCGTGACGACGGCCTCGCGCTCGTCGTACTCGCCGGACAGCAGGGTGCGCACCTCCATCGCCTCGATGTCCTCGCGCAGCTTGGCCCGCTCGGCGTCGGCCTCTGCGAGTTCCTCCTCGCTGCCGTCTTCGGCGGCCAGCTCGTACATCACCGGCAGGTCGTCGAGGCGCTGCCGGAGTTCCTCGACGCGCCGAAGCTCCCCCTGGGTGTGCGACAGCTCACTGGTGACCTTCTGAGCGCGCGTCTGGTCGTCCCACAGGTTCGGGTCGGAGGCCTCGTGCTCGAGCTTCTCGATGCGACCGCGGAGGCCTTCGACGTCGAGCACCCGCTCCACCGTGGTCAGGGTGGAGTCGAGGGCAGCGAGGTCGGCTTGACGGTCAGGATCCACGGGAGTTCAGGTTACCTGTGAGCCGACACGCGCCGGTTCTCGCGACTGGCGGCAACGAGGCCCGTCCGCGTTCTAGCATCGGATGCGTAACCAGCCGGCCCCGACGCGACAGCCCCTTGCGCGAGGCCGGGCAGCGAGAAGGAAGCTTCGACAAAAGGTGTCCATGCGCCCCTACCACGTGGCGATCGTCGGCTCAGGGCCTTCGGGTTACTTTGCCGCGGCGTCGTTACTCAAGTTCGCCGATTCCCGGGACGACGCCGACGTGCGCGTCGACATGCTCGAGATGTTGCCGACCCCGTGGGGGCTGGTGCGCTCGGGTGTGGCACCCGACCATCCGAAGATCAAGTCGATCAGCGCCCAGTTCGAAAAGACTGCGTTGGATCCGCGATTTCGCTTCTTTGGCAACGTCGCGGTCGGCGAGCACGTGCACCCCGCCGAGTTGGCCGAACAGTACGACGCGGTGATCTACGCCGTCGGTGCCCAATCCGACCGGGCGCTGGGGATTCCCGGTGAGGACCTGCCCGGCAGCGTCGCCGCCGTCGATTTCGTCGGCTGGTACAACGCCCACCCGCATTTCGAGGAGATCGCACCCGACATCTCCAGCGGTCGCGCCGTGGTGATCGGCAACGGCAACGTCGCCTTGGACGTGGCGCGGATTCTCGTCACCGATCCCGACGTGCTGGCCGCGACGGACATCGCCGACCACGCGTTGAAGTCACTGCACGACCGCGGGGTGGAGGAGGTACTCGTCATCGGGAGACGGGGGCCGTTGCAGGCGCCGTTCACCACGTTGGAGCTGCGCGAACTCGGGCACCTCGAGGGGCTCGGCGACGTCGACGTCATCATCGATCCCGCCGACTTCGCCGACATCACCGACGACGACCTCGAAGCGGCGGGCAAGACCGTACGCAACAACATCAAGGTGCTGCGCGGCTATGGGGAACAGACACCGAAGAACGCCAAGCGGCGCATCGTCTTCCGTTTCCGCACCTCCCCAATCGAGATCAAGGGGGACGGTCGCGTCGAATCGATCGTGCTCGGCCGCAACGAGCTGGTCGAGGAGAACGGCCGCATCGTGGCCAAGGACACCGGTGAACGCGAGGAGGTGCCGGCCCAGCTTGTGGTGCGCGCGGTCGGCTATCGCGGGGTTCCGACGCCCGGCCTGCCGTTCGACGAGCGCAGCGGCACGATCCCGCACACCCACGGGCGCGTGGAAGGCAGCCGCAACGAGTACGTGGTCGGCTGGATCAAGCGCGGGCCGACGGGTGTCATCGGCAGCAACAAGAGCGATTCGCAGGAGACCGTCGACACGCTGATCACCGACCTGTCGGCCGCACAACTCGCCGACTTCGCCGAGGACCATTCGCGGCGGCTGGCCGAATGGTTGGTCGAACGGCAGCCGAAGGTGATCACCGATGACCACTGGCGGCTGATCGACGAGTACGAGCGGTCAGCAGGCGAACCGCACGGGCGCCCGCGCGTGAAGCTGACCACCGTGGCCGCGATGTTGAGGATCGGGCACGGCTGAGCATCGGCTCGTCGTGCACCACGCTTGAAGCCTCAGGAGTAGGGCGGTGGCGGCGCCTCGGGTGGCGGGGCCTGCGGCGCGAATCGCCAGTTGTCCGGGTTCTTCGGCGAGTAGACGACGGGAAACAGTTGGCCCATCGTCGGCCAGTCGTCGACGTCGACCTCGAGCCGTTGGTAGACGACATGCTCGTTGACCGTGGGCCCGTTAATGACGCCGGTGATCGTGACGTACTGCGGCCCGGTGACCTCGGCTGGTCGCGGGCTGACGCCGGTGACCAGCAGTTGACCCGAGGGCCAGTCAGTCGGTGTGCCGCGACGGCGCATCAGCATCGGTCGGGCCAGCAGCACCAGCGCACCGACGATCAGCAGTATCACCGCGAATTCCCACATCCCGACATGGTAGGACGACAGGCATGGATCCCGAGGCGGACGATCTGGCATTGGCGCTCGCTCTAGCCGATGAATCGGACGCCAGGACGATGGCCCGCTTCGGCGCGGTCGACCTCGTCGTCGAGACCAAACCCGACCTGACCCCGGCCACCGACGCCGACCTCGAAGTCGAATCGATGATCCGGGAGCGACTTGGCGAGCAGCGCCCGGCCGATTCGGTGTTCGGCGAGGAGTTCGGCGGCACGAAGGAGTTCGTGGGCAGGCAGTGGGTCGTCGACCCGATCGACGGCACCAAGAACTTCGTCCGCGGGGTACCGGTGTGGGCGACGCTGATCGCGTTGCTTCGCGACGGCGTACCCGTGCTCGGCGTGGTGAGTGCACCCGCGCTGCACCGACGGTGGTGGGCGGTGTCCGGACGGGGTGCGTACGCGCAGGTGTCCGGGCAGCCGCAGCGACGGCTGAGCGTGTCGAAGGTTCAGGACCTCGGCTCGGCGAGCCTGGCGTTCTCCAGCCTCTCCGGGTGGGCCGACCGCGGCATCCGCGACCGGTTCGTCGCGCTGACCGACGCGGTGTGGCGGGTGCGCGGCTACGGCGACTTCTACAACTACTGCCTGGTCGCCGAGGGGGCCGTCGACATCGCGATGGAGCCCGAAGTCTCGACGTGGGACCTGGCGCCGCTCGACGTCCTGGTGCGCGAGGCGGGCGGCCGCTTCACCAACCTCGCAGGTGAGTCCGGTCCGCACGGCGGCAGCGCGGTCGCGACCAACGGGCTGCTGCACGACGCCGTGCTGCGCAGCTTGTCGGCACCTGAGCTGTGAGTTCGACAACAACTTACCGATGAGTCAGTTCCGATACCTTACTCTGGAGTCAGTTCGACGAGTTCGGACGTCACAAATCGAAGCGAGGCAGTCGAAATGAGTAAAGCCCTGCCGTCGAAAAACGGATCCAAGTCGAAGCGAAGCGACAAAGAAAGCGCAGTCGGCCTGAAGAAGCACAAGCGGTCGGCGACCGATCTCGGTCTGGCGCTGGTCACTCCCCTGGTCGGCCAGGAGTTCCTGGACCGCTACAACCTGCGCGATCCGCTCAACCGTGGATTGAAGTATGGCGTCAAGCAGGTGTTCTCGTTCGCGGGCGCGGCCACCAGGCAGTTCAAGCGGGTGTCGGGTAACCAGAGCGGACCGACGCGGCTGAAGAAGAGCGGTTCGGATTACTTCGACCTCACGCCCGACGACGAACAGCAGATGATCGTCGAGACGGTCAGCGAGTTCGCCGAGGAGGTCATCCGTCCCGCGGCGCGCGAGGCCGACGAGTCAGCCGACTACCCCGTCGACCTCGTGGCGAAGGCATCCGAACTCGGCATCACCGCGATCAACGTGCCCGAGGACTTCGAGGGCATCGCCGCGCACCGCGCAGCCGTCACCAACGTGTTGGTGGCCGAGGCACTGGCGTACGGCGACATGGGCCTCGCGTTGCCCATCCTGGCCCCCGCGGGGGTCGCGTCGGCGCTCACGCACTGGGGCAGCGCCGATCAGCAGGCCACCTATCTGAAAGAGTTTGCGGGCGAGAATGTTCCGCAGTCCTGCGTGGCGATCGCCGAACCGCGAGCGCTGTTCGATCCCACCGCGTTGAAGACCACCGCGGTCCGCACCCCGAGCGGGTACCGCCTCGACGGGGTCAAGTCGCTTGTGCCGGCCGCCGCCAATGCCGAACTGTTCATCGTCGGAGCGCAACTCAACGGCAAGCCCGCGCTGTTCATCGTCGAGTCGTCGTCGAAGGGTCTGAGCATCACGCCCGACCCGGGTATGGGTATCCGCGGAGCGGCGACCGGCCAGGTCGCGCTCGACGGGGTCACGGTGACGCTGTCGGCGCGCCTCGGCGAGGACGGCGCAACCGACGAGGACTACTCGGAGGCGCTCGCGCTGTCGCGGCTCGGCTGGGCGGCACTCGCCGTCGGCACCGCTCACGCGGTGCTCGACTACGTCGTCCCATATGTCAAGGAACGGAAGGCCTTCGGTGAACCGATCGCGCACCGTCAGGCGGTCGCGTTCATGTGCGCCAACATGGCGATCGAGTTCGACGGTCTGCGCTTGATCACGTGGCGCGGCGCGTCGCGAGCCGATCAGGGTCTGCCGTTCGCCCGCGAGGCCGCGCTGGCCAAACGGCTGGGCACCGACAAGGGCATGCAGATCGGCCTGGACGGTGTGCAGCTGCTCGGCGGCCACGGCTACACCAAGGAACATCCCGTCGAGCGGTGGTATCGCGATCTGCGCGCCATCGGCGTCGCCGAGGGTGTTGTAGTTATCTAGTCTCACGAGCGGAAGTCGAATCATGGCAATCAATTTGGAGCTGCCGCGCAAGCTCGAGGCGGTCATCGAGAAGGCCCATCAGGGGGCAGCGGAGATGCTGCGTCCGATCTCTCGCAAGTGGGATCTGCGCGAGCACGAGTACCCGGTGGAGCTGGACACCCTGGCCACCCTGTTCGAGGGCATTCAGGACGCGAAGGCGTTCGCGTTCGCAGGCGCCGAGGCGTTCGCGGGCGGTGACGAGCCCAGGGACGCCAACCACAACGGCGCGAACATGTCGGCCGTACTCAACGTGATGGAGATCAGTTGGGGCGACGTGGCTTTGATGCTGTCGGTGCCGCGCCAAGGGCTCGGTAACGCGGCGATCTCCAGCGTGGCTACGCCCGAACAGCTCGAGCGGCTGGGCAAGGACGTGTGGGCCGCGATGGCGATCACCGAATCGGACTTCGGCTCCGATTCAGCGGCGGTGTCGACGACGGCGAGGCTGGACGGCGACGAGTACGTGATCAACGGCGAGAAGATCTTCGTCACGGCCGGATCCCGCGCCACCCACATCGTGGTGTGGGCGACGCTGGACAAGTCGCTGGGCCGCGCGGCGATCAAGTCGTTCATCGTTCCGCGCGAACATCCCGGGGTGACGGTCGAGCGACTCGAGGACAAGCTCGGCATCAAGGCCTCCGACACCGCGGTGATCCGATTCGACAATGCCCGGATCCCCAAGGACAACCTGTTGGGTAGCCCGGAGATCCACGTGGAGAAGGGTTTTGCCGGGGTCATGGAGACCTTCGACAACACTCGGCCCGTGGTCGCCGCGATGGCCGTCGGCATTGCCCGCGCCGCCCTCGAGGAGCTGCGCAAGATCCTCACCGAGGCCGGCATCGAGATCTCCTACGACAAGCCGTCGCACGCACAGAGCGCACCCGCCGCGGAGTTCCTGCGCATGGAATCCGATTGGGAGGCCGCGTATCTGCTGATGGTGCGCTCGGCGTGGCAGGCCGACAACGACATTCCGAACTCGAAGGAAGCGTCGATGGGCAAGGCGAAGGCCGGCCGGGTGGCCAGCGACGTCACGCTGAAGGCGGTCGAACTGGCCGGCACGGTCGGGTACTCGGAGGTCACCCTGCTGGAGAAGTGGGCCCGCGACAGCAAGATCCTCGACATCTTCGAGGGCACCCAGCAGATTCAGCTGTTGGTGGTGGCGCGCCGACTGCTCGGCTTGTCGTCGGCCGAGCTCAAGTAGGCGGCTGGCCCACCGTTTGTGAATCTGGCGACGGAAATCCCGAAAAAGCGTCGCTGATTTCACAATTGGCGCATGAACGGCTAGAACTCTCTAGAACCCGTCGTGCACGACCACACGGGTGCGGCCGGTGACGCCGCCGCCGATGATCGTGCGCAAGGTGTGCGGCGCCTCGAGCACCGGGACGTCCCTGGTGATGTCGGTGAGATGCTTCGGCTTGAGCTCGCCCTCGATCTGCTTCCAGATCTCGCGACGCGGCCCGATCGCGAGCTGTACGGAGTCGATGCCCGCCAGGGTGACGCCGCGCAGGATGAACGGCATCACGGTTGTGGGAAGGTCGGCCGACCTGGCCAACCCCGAGATCGCCGCGACACCCGCGTAAATGAGGGTGCTCAGCGCGTATGCGAGGGTGTCGCCCCCGACGCTGTCGACGACGCCGGCCCATTTCGACTCACTCAGCGGGCGGACCTTCTCCCCTTCCTCGGGTAGGCGTCCGATCACCTGGTAGGCGCCCAGGCCCATGAGATAGTCGTGCGCCTCGGCCTTCCCGGTGGATGCGATCACTTCGTAGCCCAGACCGGCCAGCAGGTCGACACTGATGCTGCCGACGCCTCCGGTCGCACCGGTGACCAGTACGGGCCCGTCCTGCGGTCGCACGCCGTGGTCGCGAATTGCGTTGACGCTCATGGCCGCGGTGAAGCCGGCTGTGCCGATCGCGGCGGCCTCCGCCGTCGTCAACCTTTCGAGCTTGACCAGGTAGTCGGCCGGCAACCGAGCGGTGTCGGCGTATCCGCCGTGCCTGCCGGTGCCGATGTCGTAGCCGTGGGCGACGACCCGGTCACCGACGGCGAACTCCGATGACGACGATGCCGTGACCGTGCCGGCCGCGTCGATGCCCGGGATGAGCGGATACGACCGGGCCACACCGCCTTTGGGCGTCACGGCGAGGGCGTCCTTGTAGTTGATCCCCGAGTACTCGACGGAGACCGTGACGTCACCCTCCGGCAGGAAAGTATCGTCGACGACTTCGTGCCGCAGGGTGATTTCTCCTTCGGCGTCTTGATGTGCGACCACGGCGTTGACTGCGCTCATGACGCCCATTGTTCACCTGGGCCCACGCGCAAGCCGGGGAACGCAGGAGTCCCCGGACGCGGGTCGCGTCCGGGGACTCCTGACGTGTCTTACGAACCGAGATGCGAGATCAGGTCAGGCTTCATCTCCTGCAACTGAGCACCCCAGTACTCCCAGCTGTGCGTGCCGTAGGGCGGGAAGTTGAACACACCGTTGTTGCCGCCCGCGGCGATGTAATTGTCACGGAACGTGATGTTCGTGCGGATGGTCAGGCCCTCGAGGAACTCGGCGGGCAGGTTCGCGCCACCGAGCTCGTTGGGCGTGCCGTTACCGCAGTAGACCCAGAGCCTGGTGCCATTGGCCACCAGTGCCGGGATCTGAACCATCGGGTCGTTGCGCTTCCACGCGCTGTTCGGGTCCTCGGTGCGGCCCCACATGTCGTTGGCGTCGAAACCGCCCGCGTCGCCCATGGCCATGTTGATCAGGAACGGCCACTGGCCCTCGGACGGGTTGAGGAACGCCGACAGTGCCCCGGCATAAACGAACTGGTCGGGGTGGTAGACCGAGAGGATCATCGCGGAGTTGCCGGACATCGACAGGCCGACGGCGGCGTTGCCCGTCGTCGACACGCCCCTGTTGGCGGACAGCCACTGCGGCAGCTCGCTGGTCAGGAACGTCTCCCATTTGTAGGTCTGGCAGCCGGCCTTACCGCACGCCGGCGCATACCAGTCGGAGTAGAAGCTCGACTGGCCGCCGACCGGCAGGACCAGCGACAGCGGCGTCTCGTAGAACCACTCGAACGCCTGGGTCTCCAGGTCCCAGCCGTTGTAGTCGTCGCGAGCACGCAGTCCGTCGAGCAGGTACACCGCCTTGGAGCCGGTGCCCTTCTGGAACTGCACCTTGATGTCGCGTCCCATCGACGGGGACGGCACCATCAGGTACTCGACCGGCAGGCCGGGCCGGGAGAACGCCCCAGCGGTGGCTGACTGGCCGGCCAGGCTCACGAATCCCGGTAGCAGGGCCGCCGCAATGGCCGCCACCGCGAAGCGCCGCGCCCATGGGCCGCGAATCTTGTCAATCAAGCTCATACTGCAAGTCCATCCATCTTCCGGTTTGCCACTTTGGAGGCCGTTCCGTCTGCGATCGAGCGATCGCCATCGACACCGCAGCAATGTGTGCACTGCGTTGTCATGCCCGCTCGACTGAGCCCGGGGCCGTCGAGCGGACCGAGAAAATTTCAGTTGTCGCGTGTGCAGTAAAACATGATGATCAGCGCAGGAGAAACCCAGGGCCGTGTGGCGCGCCGGATTTTGCGAGCAAATTACCACTGATTCGACGGTCGGAAATGGCTACGACCGGGCATCGATGGGCGGATCGCGGCACCCGTAGGCTGCGGTCATGGCACCGGCCCGCACGCCGCGACTGTCGGTCGACGACTGGATTCAGGCCGGATACGAGATTCTCGCCGAGCAGGGCATCAAGGCGCTCAAGCTGGATGCGCTGTGCGAGCGTGTCGGCGCGACCAAGGGCAGCTTTTACTGGCACTTCCCCGATATGGCCGGCTATCGATCCACGCTGGTTCGGGCGTGGGGCGAGGTGCGCGACGACGACCGGCGCCATTTCGCGGCGCTGAGCGACCTGCCGCCGCGCGAGCGGCTCTCGCAGATGATGAGTGCGCTGGTGGATGCCCGGCATCGGACGCTGGAACGGGCGATGCGGGAGTGGGCGCGAACCGACGAAGAGGTCGCCGCGGGGGTGCGGGCGTCGGATCGGCGGGTTCTCGAGGCCGTGCGCGAGGCGTTCGTCGACGACGGCTTCGACCCCGATGAGGCCGATCTGCGCGCGAACGCCACCTTCGCGGCGGGGATCGGTTTCTTGCATCTGTCCGGCGCGAGAACCAGCAGCAAGGCTGCGGCGCGGCGGGAACGGTTCCTCGACATCATGCTCACGCGGTAGTTCGCGCGCACGCTCGGTGCACGACGAGCGTGCGCATGACGTCGGTATTCGGCGGCGTGTCGGGTGCAGACATGCCCGCTCGGCCGGTCGAGGGCGGGGGCCTGCGTTCCATACAAAAAAGTATGGTAACGTTCGGACCATGACGGCCGCTCCGGCTCTCCCCCTTGTCGACGCCGGGTTCGTCGGTCGGCTCGCCGAGCGGGCACCGGAGGCCGAGCGGCTGCGCCAGTTGCCGGTCGCGACGGTCGATGAACTGACCGCATCGGGGCTCACCGACCTGCTGGTGCCCGCGCGATACGGGGGCATGCAGGCGCCGCTGCCGGCGATCCTCGATCCGGTCCGACGAATGGCACACGGCTGCGCGTCGAGCGCGTGGACCATCGGCTTCTATGTCCTGCACAACTGGATTTTGGCGTTGTTCGACGAGCGGGCCCAGGAAGAGGCCTTCGCGGACCGACCGCTTCTCGCCCCAGCTCCCCTGGCGCCGACCGGTCGAGGGCTGCCCACCGACGGCGGGATCCGACTGAGCGGCCGCTGGTCGTGGGCCACTGGCGTGATGCACGGCAACTGGATCATGGTCGGTGCGCTGTGTGGCCCCGACGACGCGATCTTCCCGGCGCTCGCGCTGCTGCCCATCGAAGACGTCGCGATCGAGGACGTGTGGCACACCGACGGCATGCGCGCCACCGGCTCCAACGACGTCGTGATCATCGACGCGTTCGTCCCGGAACACCGATTGGTCCGCGTCGTCGACATCTACACCGGTACCGCGCCCGGCGCGGCGCTGCACGATGCCGACACCTACCGCTGGCCGATGGTGCCCGCCTTGGCGCTGTTGGCGGCGATGCCGGCGCTGGGCGGCGCCGAACGTGTCGCCGAGATCTACGCCGAGCGGTTGTCGGAACGGGTGCTGGCGTATGAGGGCGTCATGCAGAAAGACAAGCCGATCGCGCAGGCCCGCCTCGGAGAGGCCGAGGTGCGTCTGCGGGCGCTGCGCGGCCTTCTGGCCGACACCATCGCAGAGATCGAGGCCATCGTCGCGACCGGCGATCCGGTACCGAGACCGGTGCGCGGGGCGGCCCGGATGGCCGCGGCGCACATCGTCCACGAGTCGCGACACGTGATCGGGCTGTTGCTCGAGGCGTCGGGTGCCAGCGCGCATTTCGTCGACAACCCGCTGCAACGGATCAAGCGCGACGTCGACGTGGTGGCCGGGCACGTGGTCTTCGACTACGACACGAGCCGAGAGCTCGCAGGAGCCCTGAGATTGGGAATGAAAGTGTCACGAACCGCGATGGTGTGATCGGAGGGGAACCCATGGCCGAGGACTTGCGCGACCAAGTCACCAAGATGTTCCAGAAGAACGTCATGAACCCGATGATGCGGCTCCTGCCGTTCCAGACGTTGCTGGAGACGACGGGTCGCAAGAGCGGCCAACCTCGTCGCACTCCGCTGGGTGGGCGGCGGGTGGGCAATGAGTTCTGGTTCGTCTCCGAGTTTGGCGAGAAGTCGCAATACGTCAAGAACATTCAGGCCGATCCCGCCGTGCGGGTTCGCTTGAACGGCAAGTGGCACAAGGGAACCGCACACATCGTGGCCGACGATGACGCGCGTGAGCGGTTGCGCTCGCTGCCGCAGTTCAACAGCTTCGGCGTGCGGACCTTCGGCACCAACCTGCTCACCATCCGCGTCGATCTCGAGGATTGACTGGCGGCGTAAGTAAAACTAAAGTCAGTTTTAGTTCTTGGTCGCGGGTGTCCCCCGCGCCCCGCCGTCATCGTCGATGGAGCCAATCATGGAATCGTTTGTCCACCTGCGCAAAGGCCGCACTCCCAAGCGCTTGCACGCCGACCTCGACGGCCTCAAGGACGACGAACTCGGCCGTGGCGGATTCGTCGGCCGCACCGCCAACATCTACCGCCGCCACGACCCCACCGCATACCGGGCGTCGGGACCGCTGCGTCCGGTCGATGTGATGACCAGCGAGCTCAAGCCCAGCGACGCCACCGACGCCGCGGGCACGCCGCTGCTGTTGTTCAGCAACCCCGACTGCCGCATCTCGTTGAGCCGGCGCAGCGAGGAGATGCCGTTCTACGTGCGGCACGTCGACGGGGACCTGTTGTCGTTCGTGCACCGGGGTTCTGGTCGGCTCGAGACGGAGTTCGGACCGCTGCGCTACCGAGAGGGCGACTGGGTCTACGTGCCGAAGGCGACGACGTGGCGCCAGGTTCCCGACGAGGAAACGACGTTGCTGATGATCGAGGCCACCGCCGAGTTCCGCGTCCCACCGCCCGGGCCGCTCGGCAGGCACTTCCCGTTCGACCCGTCACAGACGACGGTGCCCGAACCCCAGCCGCTCGACGACGGCCACGGCCCACAGGTCGACGGAGAATACGAAGTCCGCCTCGTCCACGAGGGTGGGCCGACATCGCTGTTCTACCAACACAATCCGATCGACGTCGAAGGATGGCGCGGCGACAACTTCCCGTTCACCTTCAACATCGCCGATTACAACGTGATCGCCAGCGAGAGCGTGCACCTGCCGCCGACCGTGCATTTGTTCATGGAGGCGACGGGTGTGGCGGTGATGAACTTCCTGCCCCGGCCCGCCGAGAGCGTCCCCGGCACCGAGCGTCCGCCGTGGTACCACCGCAACGTCGACTTCGACGAGGTCTCCTTCTTCCACGGCGGCGACCTGTTCGGTATCCCGATGCCGCCCGGGTTGGTCAGCCACGCCCCGCAGGGTGTACACCACGGCGCACCGGAGAAGGCCCGCGAGCGTGCGCGGCGCAAGTTCGACGAACAGGACCGCGTCGGTTGGTACGTCATCTCCGTCGACACGACCCGGCGGCTGACACCCTCGGCAGAGGTGCTCGCCAACGATCTGGGCCAGCACGCATGACCCGGACGACCGAAGCGCCGGTGTGCTACGAATACGACCGCATCCCCTATCTCGTTGCCTACCAGAACACTTCGGGTGTGCGCGACGTGTACGGCGGGGTGGCCGAATTGGTGGTGCTCGAAAGCCACCTGCTGCGCCCGAAGGACAAACCCTCCGATACCGTGCTGGTGTTCATGCATCCGATCGGCGGCGGCGCGTACCTGCCGATGATGAACGGGCTCGCACGGGCGGGACACCATGTCATCTACTGCAACAGTCGATTTCGCGGCACCGACTCCGCGCTGCTGATGGAGAAGGTCGTCGAGGACCTCGGCGAATGCATCAAGGACGCCAAGAACCGCTTGGGCTATTCGAAGGTGGTGCTGGCCGGATGGAGCGGCGGTGGCTCACTGTCGGCGTTCTACCAGCAGCAGGCCCAGCACCCCACGATCACCGCCAGCCCGTCGGGTGACGGGCCGGATCTGACCAAGCTCGACCTCATACCCGCCGACGGGTTGATGCTGCTGGCCGCCCACATCAGCCGCCACGGCACCCTGACCGAGTGGCTCGACGCGTCGATCCTCGACGAGTCCGATCCCACCAAGCGCGATCCGGAACTGGATCTGTACAACCCGGACAATCCGAACCAGCCGCCCTACTCGCAGGAGTTCCTCGACCGCTACCGCAAGGCGCAGATCGACCGCAACCGACGAATCACCAAGTGGGTCAAGGGAAAACTGGACGAGCTGAAGGCCGCGGGGCGGCCCGAGGACGAGTTCGCGTTCGTCGTGCACGGCACGATGGCCGACCCCCGCTGGCTCGACCCCGCCGTCGACCCGAACGAACGCACCCCCGGGACCTGCTACCTGGGTGACCCTCAGGTGGTGAACAACAGCCCGGTCGGGCTGGCCCGGTTCTGCACACTGCGCAGCTGGCTGTCGCAGTGGAGCTACGACGACGCCAACGGCGACGCCGTGGCGTGCGGCCCGGACATCGCGGTGCCGACCCTGGTTATCGGCAACCTCGCCGACAACGCATGCACACCGAGCCACACGCGCAGGCTGTACGAGGCGATCGGGCGTCATGACAAGGAGATGCACGAGATTCCGGGCGCAAACCACTATTACGCCGGCCCCGACCAGCGCGACAAACTGCGCGAAGCCGTCGGCGTCGTCACCGACTGGCTGCACAGGCACGGCTTCTCGCTATGAGCGTGACGGGTCCGCTGGACGGCATCCGCGTCATCGAGGTCGGCACGCTGATCTCGGGGCCGTTCGCCGGACGCCTGCTCGGCGACATGGGCGCCGAAGTGATCAAGATCGAGCCGCCGGGCGCCCCGGATCCGCTGCGCACGTGGGGCCAGGCCGAGCTCGACGGGCATCACTTCTTCTGGACCGTGCACGCGCGCAACAAGAAAGCCGTCACGCTGAACCTGCGGACCGAAGCTGGCCGCGCCCTGTTCCTCGACCTCGTCGAGCACTCCGACATCATCGTCGAGAACTTCCGGCCGGGCACGCTGGAGAAGTGGAGCCTGGGCTACGACGTGCTGCGCGAACGCAATCGGGGCATCATCCTGGTCCGCGTGTCCGGTTACGGGCAGACCGGACCCGAGGCGCACAAGGCCGGATATGCCTCGGTCGCCGAGGCGGCCAGTGGCCTGCGGCATATGAACGGCTTTCCCGGCGGCCCGCCGCCTCGGCTGGCGCTGTCGCTGGGCGACAGCCTCGCGGGCATGTTCGCCGCGCAGGGCGCATTGGCGGCGCTGTACCGCCGCTCGGTGACCGGCGACGGCCAGGTCGTCGACGCGGCGCTCACCGAGGCGTGCCTGGCGGTCCAGGAATCCACCATCCCCGACTACGACGTCGGCGGTGTGGTGCGCGGCCCGTCGGGGACGCGACTGGAGGGCATCGCCCCGTCGAACATCTACCGCAGCGCCGACGGCAGCTGGGTGGTGATCGCGGCCAACCAGGACACCGTCTTTCGCCGGCTGTGTGAGGCGATGGGTCGTCCCGACCTTGCCACCGACGACCGGTTCGAAAATCACCTTGCGCGCGGCCGTAACCAGGACGAACTGGACAAGATCATCGGTGACTGGGCCGCCGAACGCCAACCCGATGAGATCATCGAAACCCTCAGTGCCGCAGGCGTGATCGCCGGGCCGATCAACACCGTCGCCGAAGTCGTCGAAGATCCGCAGCTTCGGGCCCGAGACATGTTGGTCGAGCACTGGGACGAGCGGGTCGGACGGTCCGTCCTGGGTCCCGGCGTCGTGCCGGTGCTCTCGGAGACGCCCGGGACCGTGCGCTACGCCGGGCCCGCCGCACCCGGTCAACACAACGACGAGGTCTACTGCGGCCTGCTCGGCAGGAGCTCCGCCGAACTCGACGCGCTGAGGGCGGAAGGAGTGCTGTGAACCAGGAACACGTGCAGATACGGGATGTTTCGCTGCGTGACGGACTGCAGATCGAGGACCCGATTCCGTTGTCGGCCAAGCTCGAACTGTTGGCCGCCGTTGCCGCCACCGGGGTCCGCGAGATGGAGGCGACGGCGTTCGTCTCGCCGTCGAAGGTGCCCGCCCTGGCCGACGCCGCCGACCTCGCCACGCATCTGCAGGAGTACCGCGACTCACACGGCATCGAGTTCTCCGCGCTGGTGGCCAGCCCGAACGGGGCCAAACGCGCGATCGCGGCGGGGTTGTCGTCGATCGAGTACGTGGTCTCGGCCGCCGACGGTCACAGCCAGGCCAATGTGGGCCGCACCTCCGCAGAGGCGACGGCGTTGATTCCGGAGATCATCTCGATCGCGCACGACAGCGGGGCCAGCGTCGAGGTCATCGTCGCCACCACGTGGGACTGCCCGTTCGACGGCCCGACGCCCCATCAGCGCGTCGTCGATGTGATGACGACCGCGTTGTCGAGCGAGGTCGACCGGTTGGCGATCGCCGATACCATCGGCACCGCCACCCCCCGGCGGGTGACCGAGACGATCGAGGCGTTGCGTCCGCTGGTCGGTGAGATCCCGCTGGGCGCCCACTTCCACAACACCCGCGGCGCCGGGTTGGCCAGCGCTTATGCGGCGGTCACGGCAGGCATCACCCGGCTGGACGCATCGGTGGGCGGGCTGGGCGGCTGCCCGTTCGCGCCCGGTGCGAGCGGCAACATCGCCACCGAGGACCTGGTATACCTGTTGCGCGACAGCGGGATCGGGGTCGACGTGGACCTGGACGCCGCGATCGAGGCGGCCGGTGTGGCGCAGCGCCTGGTCGGCCACGATCTTCCGAGTTCGCTGTTGCGCGCCGGCGACCGAATCCTGAACTGAGCAACCGTGCCCACCGGACCGTCGCCGACACTGAGCGCCAAGGGCCGCCAGACCCGCGAGGCCATCGAGAAGGCCGCGCGGAAACTGTTCGCAGAACGCGGTTTCCACGGTACGACGCTCGGCGACATCACCTCGGCGGCCGGTAAGTCACCCGCTTCGTTCTACCGCTACTTCGCGGACAAGGAAGACCTGTTGGCGGTGCTCGCACAGTCGTTCCTGCGCGAGGTGGTAGCACCGTCCGGCGGAGCACTCGACCTACCCGAATCGCCGGATGACGACGCGTTCTTCCGCACCGTGGTCACCGGCTACTGGAACATGTTCAAACAGAACATCGGGATCATGATCGCCGTCGCGCAGCTGGCCACGACCCAACCGCGGTTCGGCGCCGTGCAGAACGAGTTTCGCCGGTTGGGGATGGATGTGGTGGCCGCGTCGGTGCGGCGCGCACAGGAGCAGGGCTACGGTGCCGAGCTCAACCCCGAGCACACCGCGGCGGCCATCGCGCTGCTGTTCGAGAACTTCACCACCGTCTTCGTCGGAACGTCGGGCCTCGGCATCGAGCTGACCGACGAGGATGCGATCGCGACGCTGTCGAGGATCTGGAAGAAGACGCTGTACGGTTTCTGAACCCCGGAAAGGAAATCACCGTGGATTTCGCCCTGCCCGACCATCTGCCTTCACTCCTCGCCGAGATGGACGCCTTCATCGAGACGGAGATCAAACCGCTGGAACGCGAGAACATCCAGTACTTCGACAAGCGTCGCGAACATGCCCGTACGGATTGGGACAACGACGGGATCCCCCGCCGGGAATGGGAGGACCTGCTCGACGAGATGCGCAGGCGCGCGGACGCGGCGGGCTGGCTGCGCTATGGGCTGCCGTCTCGGTTCGGTGGCCGCGACGGCAGCAACATCGACATGGCCGTCATCCGCGAACATCTGGCGCACAAGGGTCTCGGGCTGCACAACGACCTGCAGAACGAGTCGTCGATCGTCGGCAACTTCCCGCAGGTCATCATGATGGACCGGTTCGGCACCGACGCGCAGAAGGCCGAGTGGACCGAGGCGTTGATCACCGGAAAACGGTCGATGGCCTTCGGCCTCACCGAACCCGCACACGGTTCGGACGCCACCTGGATGGAAACCACCGCGGTGCGCGACGGTGATGAGTGGGTCATCAACGGCGCCAAACGATTCAACACCGGCGTGCACCGCGCCACCCACGATCTGGTGTTCGCCCGCACCTCCGGCGAAGCCGGCCAGGCCCGCGGCATCACCGCATTCCTCGTGCCCACCGACGCCCCCGGATTCACCGTGCCGTACTACTGGTGGTCGTTCAACATGCCGACCGACCACGGCGAGGTCGAGCTGAAGGACGTCCGGGTGCCCGCCGACGCGGTGCTCGGTGAGATCGACCGCGGGCTGGAGGTGGGTCAGACCTTCCTGCACGAGAACAGGATTCGCCAGGCCGCCAGCAGCCTCGGCGCCGCGCAGTACTGCATCGACCGCGCCGTGCAATACGCGAACGACCGCAAGGTCTTCGGCAAACCGCTGGCGGTGAACCAGGCCGTGCAGTGGCCGCTGGTGGAGTTGCAGACCGAGGCCCAGATGGTGCGTTTGCTGGTGTATTACGCGGCAACGGAGTTGGACCGCAACCACCACATGGAGGTTTCGGACAAGGTGTCGATGGCCAACTACCGCGCCAACCGGCTGGTCTGCGAAGCCGCCGACCGCGCGATGCAGGTGTTCGGCGGCGTCGGCTACAGCAGACACGAACCGTTCGAACACATCTACCGGCATCACCGGCGCTACCGGATCACCGAGGGAGCCGAGGAGATTCAGATCCGGCGGGTGGCACAGCGGCTGTTCGGGTTCGGCAAGCGTTGAACCGCTTACTCGCCGAAGGCCTCACCGGCGTCCTCGGGCCGGTGCTCGGCGAGGCCGTGACCGTCGAGAATCTGCACGCGCTGACCGGCGGCGCGAGCCGCACGACGTGGGCGTTCGATGCGGTCACCGATACGCGTCGCGCCCTGATCCTGCGTACGGGCCCGCCCGACGACGTCCACGCGAGCATGGAATTGGAAGCCGCCGTTCAGCAGCGGGCGGCCGCCGCGGGGGCGCCGGTGCCCCACATTCTCGCCGCCGACAACTCCCCTGCCGCTCTGGGCAATCCGTACCTGATCTGCGACGCCATCGGTGGCGAGACCATCGTGCGCAGAATCTATCGCTCACTCGACGACTCCGGCCGCCAACGGTTGCTGCATCAGTGCGCCGAGGCGCTGGCCGCCATTCACCGTGCGGACTATCAGGGCATCGACGTGCCTCCCTCGGACCAGCTGTCTGAGTGGCGGGCCCGGCTCGACGAAATGGGCGACACCACAGCGACGTTCGAGTGGGCCTTCCGTTGGCTTGAGGCCAACCGGCCGGCTCCGTCCCCGCACGTGCTGGTGCACGGCGACTTCCGGATGGGCAACCTGATCGTCGACGACAACGGGCTGGCCGCGGTGCTGGACTGGGAGCTCGTGCACGTCGGCGAGATCTACGAAGACCTGGCCTGGTTCTGTATCCGGGCATGGCGTTTCGGCGCGCCGGAGCATCACGGTGCCGGCGGGTTGGGCAGCGTCGAGGACTTTTTGGCCGCCTATGAGTCCGCCGCGAACACGACGCTCGACCGGGAGGCGTTCCGGTGGTGGTTGACCGTTGCCACGCTGCGGTGGGGCGTCATCTGCCGGTACCAGGCCGAACGCCATCTGTCGGGGCAGACCGAGTCGGTCGAGCTGGCCGCGATCGGACGGCGCGTCAGCGAAACCGAATGGGACGTTTTGGATCTGCTCGAAGGAGGAGGACCGCGATGACCTGGCTGTACGGCCGCCCGACGGCGGCTGAACTGGTCGCCGCCGTCGCCGGCTTCCTCGAGAACGACGTCCGCAACATCACCGGCCCCGACAGCGGGGTGGCCGATGCCGGCCAGGTCAACTTCCACGCCCGCGTCGCGGCCAATGTGTTGCGCATCGTCGAACGCGAACTACTCGACACGTCGTCCGGGGAGGTCACCGACGCTCTGCGCGAGATCGGTTACCACGACGAACCCGAACTGGCCGCGGCGATCCGCTCGGGTGAGCTCGACGGCCGCGCCGCAGAGCTGTTGCCGGTGCTGCGGACGATCGTCCGGCACCGCCTCGACGTCAACCACCCCGGCTACTGACGCGATTTGTGCACATCGAGGAGCGGTGAGCGCTCCCGATCGTGCACAAATCGCATCAGGGGCGGCGGATTCGGGCCAGCCACGCCGGTTCGTCGACGAGAGTTCCGGGCGCCGATCCGATCGCGTCGGCCTGAGCCGGCTGAACGATGCCGCGGTAGGTGGTCTCCCCCAGCGACTCGAGGACCCACCCGTCTCCGAACGCGCCGCGGATGTCGGATTCGCTGACCTGAGGGCCGAACCCGCGACCGCGGTCGGAGAGCGCGAGCACGTGGACCAGCCCGCCCGGCCGGCACGCCGCGTGCAGACTGCGCACGTACCTGGCGCGGTCGGTGTCGTCGAAGATGTGGAACAGCGCGCTGTCGACGATGGTGTCGTAGGCGGCCTCCCCGAGATCCATCGCGTCGGCGACCTCGAACCGCGCGTCGACGCCCTTGGCCTCGGCGTTTCTGCGGGCATGCTCGACCGCCGAGGGTGCGTAGTCGACGCCGAGCACGTCGTAGCCCAGGCCGGCGAGCAGGACCGTGTGCTCACCGGCGCCACAGCCGACGTCGAGCACCGCGCCCCTGATCAGGCCCGCGCGTTCCAGGCCGACGATCGCCGGCTGCGGCTCGCCGATCACCCACGGTGCGGTTCCGCTCTTGTAGGCGTCGTCGAATAGCGAGAGAGTAGGTGTCACATCCATGCCCGCCAGTGTTCAACCTCAATCGGTGTTGAGGTCAAGGAGGATCACGTGACCGTTGCCCACGACGTTGTCACCGACGTGGCGGATCGCTTGTTCGCGGCGATCGAGACCGGCGACCGCGACGCCATTTCGCGGCTGTGGCACGACGACGTCGTGGTCTGGAAGGTCGCCGACCGCGACCGTGACAAGGACCGGGCGCTTCGAGTCCTGCACTGGTTCATCGACACCACCTCACAACGCCGATACGAGGTCATCGATCGTCAGCTGTTCGACGGAGGGCTGGTCCAGCAGCACATCCTGCACGCGACAGGACACAACGGCGGCGTCATCGCGATGCGCGTGGGCATCATCATCAAGCTGGGCGCCGACGGGCTGATCAGCCGGATCGACGAGTACTTCGACCCAACGGAGATCGCTCCGTTGCTCGAGCCCACCACGTGACCCGGCCGGCCACACCGGCCACAAGCGATCCGACAAACCGAGCTAGGAGACGACATGGTAAGCCTGAGCGAACTTTTCAGCGATCCCGCCTCGACAGGAACGTGGAAGCTGGACCCGGCTCAGTCCACGATCGGGGTGCGCAGCAAGTCGATGTGGGGCCTGGTACCCGTCAAGGGACGGTTCACCGAGTTCAGCGGTGACGGCCAATTATCGGCTCCGCAAACGGTTTCCGGACACATCGAGATCAACGCCGCGTCGCTGCGCACCGGTATCCGCAAGCGCGACGAACATCTGCACTCCGCCGATTTCTTTGGCGCAGAAACCCATCCGGAAATCAGCGTGCTCATCACCGGGGCCGACGCGATCGACGGCGACACCATCGACCTGCGCGCCGAACTGACCATCAAGGGCACGACCAAACCCCTGACGCTGCGAACCAAGGTCACACCGGTCGGCGACGGCGGGATGCGGCTGGTCACCGAGGCCACCGTCAACCGGCGAGACTTCGGCGTCGACGGCAACCTGGTGGGCATGATCGGTGACAAGTCGACGATCTCCGGCGACTTGGTGTTCCGGCACACCCGCTAGCCGTACGATCACGACATGGCCGAGTCATCGCGTCCGCTGCGGGTCCTCGTCTACAGCGATAACCCCAGGACCCGAGAAGAGGTACAACTCGCGCTCGGTAAGCGGGTGCATCCGGAGTTGCCAGAGCTGACCTACGTCGAGGTGGCGACGGGCCCCATGGTCATCCGCCAGATGGATGAAGGCGGGTTCGATCTGGTGATCCTCGACGGCGAGGCCACCCCCGTCGGCGGGATGGGAATCGCCAAGCAGCTCAAGGACGAGATCGAGGATTGCCCGCCGATCCTGGTGCTCACCGGCCGTCCCGATGACGCGTGGCTGGCCCGCTGGTCGCGCGCGGAAGCCGCGGTTCCCCACCCGATCGATCCGATCCGACTCGGCGACGCCGTGGCCTCGCTGCTGCGCACCCTGGTGCAATAGCCAGAAAACACGTAAACCCCTGTCGCACTTGCCTATTCGAGGCATGACGACATAGCCACGCGTTGCCAATAGCGATACTAACCAAAAGGTGTGGCGCGCATCCCAAAGGGCGCTAGGGTGTGGGTAAGCTCACATCGAACAGCCCACGAGGGAGCGTTTGCTCGGTATGGATTTGTACACGCCAATCCTGGTGCTTGGCGCTATTGCGGCGGCGTTCGCGGTCGGCTCGGTTGCCATTGCTCTGCTGGTCGGTCCGCGTCGCTACAACAGGGCCAAGCTCGAGGCCTACGAATGCGGCATCGAGCCGGTGCCGCACGGGGGCGCGTCCGGTCAGCCGACCGGCCAGCGGTTTCCGATCAAGTACTACCTGACCGCGATGTTGTTCATCATCTTCGACATCGAGATCGTCTTCCTGTACCCGTGGGCGGTTGCTTTCGACAATCTCGGACTGTTTGCGCTGATAGAGATGCTGCTGTTCATGGCGACGGTGTTCGTGGCCTACGCCTATGTGTGGCGACGGGGAGGTCTGGCATGGGACTAGAGGAGAAGTTGCCGGGCGGGATCCTGCTGTCCACGGTCGAGAAAGTGGCGGGTTACATCCGCAAGGGCTCGCTGTGGCCTGCGACGTTCGGGCTGGCGTGCTGCGCGATCGAGATGATGGCCACGGCAGGCCCGCGGTTCGACATCTCCCGGTTCGGCATGGAGCGGTTCTCGGCCACGCCCCGCCAGGCCGACCTGATGATCGTCGCGGGGCGGGTCAGCCAGAAGATGGCGCCGGTGCTGCGGCAGATCTACGACCAGATGGCCGAGCCGAAGTGGGTTTTGGCAATGGGGGTGTGCGCGTCCTCGGGCGGGATGTTCAACAACTACGCGATCGTCCAAGGTGTCGATCACGTCGTCCCGGTGGACATCTACCTGCCCGGTTGCCCGCCGCGCCCCGAGATGCTGCTGCACGCGATCCTGAAGCTGCACGACAAGATTCAGGAGATGCCGCTCGGCGTGCACCGCGAAGAGGCGATCCGCGAGGCCGAGCAGGCCGCGCTGGCCGTCACGCCGACCATCGAGCTCAAGGGGCTGCTGCGATGACCAGCGGCCCGGGTGAAGAGCAGAACGCGACGAACGGCAACGGCGCCGAAGCGGACGCACCGAAGATCATCAGTGTCCGCCGCGGAATGTTCGGGGTTAAGGGATCGGGCGACACCTCCGGCTACGGGCGCCTGGTGCGGCCCGTCGCGCTGCCCGGCAGCTCGCCACGTCCCTACGGCCGCTATTTCGACGAGGTCGTCGATCGGCTCGCCGAGGTGCTCGGCGAGGACGGTTACGCGGCATCGATCGAGCGGGTCGTGGTGCACCGCGACGAGCTGACCCTCGAGGTGCAGCGTGATCAGCTGCCTATCGTGGCCCGTGCGCTGCGGGACGATCCGCAGTTGCGTTTCGAGTTGTGCCTCGGGGTCAGTGGGGTGCACTACCCCGACAAAGTCGGGCGCGAACTGCACGCGGTGTATCCGCTGATGTCCATCACCCACAACCGGCGGATCCTGATCGAGGTCGCCGCACCCGACGATGACCCGCACATCCCGTCGCTGTTCGAGGTCTATCCCACCACCGACTGGCACGAACGCGAGACCTACGACTTCTTCGGCATCATCTTCGACGGGCATCCCGCCCTGACCCGGATCGAGATGCCGGACGACTGGGTGGGGCACCCGCAGCGCAAGGACTACCCGTTGGGCGGCATCCCGGTGGAGTATCACGGCGCCGAGATTCCTCCGCCCGATCAACGGAGGGCCTACAGCTGATGAGCATTTCGCACGTCCCGCCCACGCAGGGCGGCGCTTCATCCTCGGCCGCGTCGGACAACAACGAGACGGTAGTCGTTGTCGGCGGCCAGGATTGGGACCAAGTGGTCCAGGCCGCCAAGGATGCGGCCGCGGCCCACGCAGGCGAACGCATCGTCGTGAACATGGGTCCGCAGCACCCCTCCACCCACGGTGTGCTCCGGCTGGTCCTTGAGATCGAGGGTGAGACGGTCATCTCCGCCCGCTGCGGAATCGGCTACCTGCACACCGGAATCGAGAAGAACCTCGAGTTCCGCAACTGGACGCAGGGCGTCACGTTCGTCACGCGGATGGACTATCTGTCGCCGTTCTTCAACGAGACGGCCTACTGTCTGGGCGTCGAGAAACTGCTGGGCGTCACCGACGCGATCCCCGAGCGCGCCAGCGTCATCCGCGTGATGATGATGGAGCTCAACCGGATCTCCTCGCATCTTGTCGCGCTGGCGACCGGCGGGATGGAACTGGGCGCGATGAGCGCGATGTTTTACGGATTCCGTGAGCGCGAGCAGATCCTGTCGGTGTTCGAGACGGTGACGGGCCTGCGGATGAACAGCGCGTACGTTCGTCCGGGCGGGGTGGCGGTGGACCTTCCCGACGAGGCAGTGCCGCAGATCCGTGAGGTGCTCGAGCTTATGCCCAAGCGGCTCAAGGACCTCGAGGACCTGCTCAACGAGAACTACATCTGGAAGGGCCGCACGGTCGGCGTCGGTTATCTCGATCTGACCGGGTGCATGGCGCTCGGGATCACCGGGCCCTGCCTGCGTTCCACCGGGCTGCCGCACGACCTGCGCAAGACCCAACCGTATTGCGGTTACGAGACATACGACTTCGACGTGATCACCGACGAGGGTTGTGACTCCTACGGCCGGTATCTGATCCGGGTCAAGGAGATGCACGAGTCGCTGAAGATCGTCGAGCAGTGTCTGGACCGACTGCGGCCCGGGCCCGTGATGATCGAGGACAAGAAGCTGGGTTGGCCGGCCGACCTGAAGGTCGGCCCGGACGGGCTGGGTAACTCACCCGAGCACATCGCCAGGATCATGGGTCATTCGATGGAGGGGCTGATCCACCACTTCAAGCTCGTCACCGAGGGAATCCGGGTGCCCCCAGGGCAGGTCTATGTCGCGGTCGAGTCTCCGCGCGGCGAACTCGGCGTGCACATGGTCTCCGACGGCGGCACCCGCCCCTACCGGGTGCATTACCGGGACCCGTCGTTCAACAACCTGCAGGCCGTCGCCGCGATGTGTGAAGGCGGCATGGTCGCCGATCTGATCACCGCGGTGGCGTCGATCGACCCGGTGATGGGAGGCGTGGACAGGTGAGCGTATTCCTCGAGCTCGGTCAGCGACCCGAGGAACCCGGCCCGCCGATCAACGGGCCGGTGTCATATTCAGACGACGTCGTGGCCCGGCTCACCGCCGACGCCGAGATGATCATCTCGCGCTACCCGCAGTCGCGTTCGGCGCTGCTGCCGTTGCTGCACCTCGTGCAGTCGGAGGACGGATGCCTGACCCCCGCCGGTATCACGTTCTGCGCCAGGCAGTTGGGCCTGACCGACGCCGAGGTCACCGCGGTGGCGACCTTCTACTCGATGTACCGGCGGACGCCGACCGGCGAGTACCTCGTCGGCGTGTGCACCAACACCCTGTGCGCGGTGATGGGTGGCGACGCGATTCTCGAAGCGCTGCAGGAACATCTGGGCGTCCATGCCGGTGAGACGACTCCGGATGGACGCGTCACCCTCGAACACATCGAGTGCAACGCGGCGTGTGATTACGCGCCGGTGGTGATGGTCAACTGGGAGTTCTTCGACAACCAGACGACGTCCTCGGCGCGCGACCTCGTCGACGCGCTCCGCGAGGGTCAACCTCCCGAACCCACGCGGGGAACGCCGCTGTGCACATTCCGGGAGACCGCGCGCACGCTCGCGGGTCTGCCCGACCCACGCTCGGGCGGCAACAACGTCGGCGGCGCCACGTTGGCGGGGCTGCGGGTCGCGCGTGAACGCGGCATGCAGGCGCCCGACGCCGACGCCTCCGCCGCTTCCACCGAGACGCTCGACGACCAAACGGCGGGTGTCAAGGCCACCAGGAACGCGTCCGCGCCCGGCCCGTCGGCGACCGTCCCGCCGAAGTCAGAAACCGTCGAAACCGACCCAGACACAACGGATTCCCGCGCATGACAGACCTGACACCCGTGTTCAGCCGGTTCTGGGACGAGCCGGAACCATGGTCGATGGACACCTACCGCCGCCACGGCGGCTACCGCGCCCTGGAGAAGGCCCTGGCGATGGACCCGGACGAGCTCATCAACCTGGTGAAGGAGTCCGGCCTGCGGGGTCGCGGCGGCGCGGGCTTTCCCACCGGCACGAAGTGGTCGTTCATCCCGCAGAGCGACACCGGCGCCGGAGCCAAGCCGCACTACCTGGTGGTCAACGCCGATGAGTCGGAACCCGGTACGTGCAAAGACATTCCGCTGATGCTGACGACCCCGCACTTCCTCATCGAGGGTGCAATCATCGCGGCCTACGCGATCCGGGCGCATCACGCCTTCATCTACCTGCGCGGCGAGGTGGTGCCGGTGCTGCGCAGGCTGCACGCCGCGGTCGCCGAAGCGCACGAGGCCGGTTTCCTCGGCAACGACATCCAAGGGTCGGGCTTCGACCTGGAACTGATCGTGCACGCCGGGGCGGGCGCCTACATCTGCGGTGAGGAGACCGCGCTGCTGGACTCGCTCGAAGGCCGACGCGGACAACCGAGGTTGCGGCCGCCGTTCCCCGCCGTCGCAGGGCTGTACGCCTGTCCGACCGTGGTCAACAATGTCGAGTCGATCGCCAGCGTTCCGCCCATCCTGCTCAACGGCATCGACTGGTTCCGGTCGATGGGTTCGGAGAAGTCTCCGGGCTTCACGCTGTATTCGCTGTCGGGTCACGTGACCAACCCAGGACAGTACGAGGCGCCGCTGGGCATCACGCTGCGCGAACTGCTGGAGTATGCGGGCGGAGTCCGTTCCGGGCACCGGTTGAAGTTCTGGACACCCGGCGGCTCCTCCACTCCCCTGCTGACCGATGAACACCTTGACGTACCACTGGATTACGAGGGCATGGCCGGCGTCGGCACCATGCTCGGCACCAAGGCGCTGCAGATCTTCGACGAGACCACCTGCGTGGTGCGCGCCGTGCGCCGCTGGACCGACTTCTACGCCCACGAGTCGTGCGGCAAGTGCACGCCGTGCCGCGAGGGCACCTACTGGCTGGCACAGATCTACGAGCGCCTGGAGACGGGCGCGGGCACCGAGGCCGACATCGACAAGCTGCTCGACATCTCCGACAACATCTTCGGAAAAGCGTTCTGCGCTTTGGGTGACGGCGCGGCGGCACCCATCATGTCGTCGATCAAGTTCTTCCGCGACGAGTACATCGCCCACCTCGACGGCGGGTGCCCGTTCGATCCGCACGCCTCCACGCTGATGGCGGCGGAAGGGGTCGGGGTCTGATGGGGGCGATTGTCTGCAGTGGCCGCACGTTCGCGGCGAAAAGGGGGCGCAATGACGCAGACCGCTGACACCGGGGAAGACACCGGAGTCGAGATGGTCCAGTTGTCCATCGACGGCTTCGACGTCAGCGTTCCGAAGGGCACGTTGGTGATTCGGGCCGCAGAACTGATCGGCATCCAGATCCCGCGATTCTGCGACCATCCACTGCTCGACCCGGTGGGGGCCTGCCGGCAGTGCCTGGTCGAGGTCGAGGGCCAGCGCAAACCGATGGCGTCGTGCACGACGACCTGCACCCCGGACATGGTGGTGCGCACGCAGTACACCTCACCGGAGGCCGATAAGGCGCAGCAGGGCATCATGGAGTTCCTGCTGATCAACCATCCGCTGGACTGCCCGGTGTGCGACAAGGGTGGCGAATGCCCGCTGCAGAACCAGGCGATGTCCAACGGCCGCGCCGAAACTCGCTTCGAAGACGTCAAACGCACCTTCCCGAAGCCGATCAACATCTCCTCGCAAGTGCTGCTGGACCGCGAGCGCTGTGTGCTGTGCGCGCGCTGCACCCGCTTCTCCGAGCAGATCGCCGGCGATCCGTTCATCGAATTGCTCGAGCGCGGTGCGCTGCAACAGGTCGGCATCGCGACGGATGAACCGTTCGAGTCCTACTTCTCTGGCAACACCGTGCAGATCTGCCCGGTTGGCGCGCTGACCGGGGCGGCCTACCGCTTCCGGGCCCGGCCGTTCGACCTGGTGTCGAGCCCCAGCGTGTGCGAGCACTGCGCATCGGGATGCGCCCAGCGCACCGACCATCGGCGCGGAAAGGTCATGCGCCGCTTGGCCGGTGACGAACCCCAGGTCAACGAGGAATGGAACTGCGACAAGGGTCGCTGGGCCTTCACCTACACCACCCAGGGCGACCGCATCACCACCCCGATGATCCGCGACGAGGACGGCAAGTTGCGCCCCGCCTCGTGGTCGGAGGCTCTCGTGGTCGCCGGCACCGGGCTGGCGGCCGCCGCCGGAAGCGCGGGCGTGCTGGTCGGCGGCCGGATGACCGTCGAGGACGCCTACGCCTACTCCAAGTTCGCCCGGATCGTGCTCAACACCAACGACATCGACTTCCGGGCCCGGTCGCACAGCGCCGAGGAGGCCGACTTCCTGGCCGCCCATGTCGCGGGACAGCCGATGACGGTGACCTACACCGATCTGGAAAATGCGCCGGCGGTGCTGCTGGCGGGGTTCGAGCCGGAAGAGGAATCCCCGATCGTGTTCCTGCGGCTGCGCAAGGCCGCGCGCAACAAGGGGCTGCAGGTCATCTCCGTCGCCCCCTTCGCCACCCGCGCCCTGACCAAGCTGCGAGGCCGCCTGGTCACCGCGGTCCCGGGCGACGAGGCCGCCGTCCTGGACGCGCTGGCCGACGACCCGCAGCTGCGGCTGCCGGGCGCGATCATCATGGTCGGCGAGCGTCTGGCTACCTCGCCCGGAGCGCTCTCTGCGGCAAGCAGATTGGCAGAAGCGACCGGCGCCCGGCTGTCGTGGGTGCCGAGACGGGCAGGCGAACGAGGCGCGGCTGAGGCCGGCGCGTTACCGAACCTGCTGCCCGGTGGCAGGCCGATCGCCGACAGCGTGGCCGTCGAGCAGACCGCGGCGGCATGGCACGTCAGCGAGCTGCCCACCGATCCTGGTCGCGACACCACCGCGATATTGGAGGCAGCGCGCAGTGGCGAACTGGGCGCCCTGCTCGTCGGTGGCATCGAGGTCGATGACCTACCCGATCCCGAAGCGGCACTGGCCGCGATCGAGTCCACACCGTTCGTCGTCAGCCTCGAACTGCGGGAGAGCGCGGTGACAGCGGTCGCCGACGTCGTCTTCCCCATCGCGCCCGTGGTGGAGAAAGCCGGTTCATTCCTGAACTGGGAGGGCCGACTTCGTCCGTTCCAGCCGTCACTGGAGACCAACGCCATCCCCGATCTGCGGGTGTTGACCTTCCTGGCCGACGAGATCGGTGTCGCGTTGAACCTGCCGACCGCAGCGGCCGCCGGAGACGAGATATCGCGCTTGGGCATGTGGGCGGGTCGACGGCCCGAGGCACCGAACGTTGCTGCGCCGAAGCGGATGCCGCCGGCCGAGGGGCAAGCCGTGCTCGCGGGGTGGCGGATGCTGCTCGACGAAGGCCGGCTACAAGACGGCGAACCGCATCTGGCGGGCACCGCCCGTGCCCCGGTGGCACGGCTTTCCGCCGCCACCGCGGCCGAAATCGGCGCCGCGGAGGGCGATCTGGTCACCGCGAGGACACCGCGAGGAACGATCACGCTGCCGTTGGCCATCACCGACATGGGTGACCGCGTGATCTGGCTCCCCCTGAATTCGCCGGGTTCGGCGGTGCATCGAAGCCTCGGGGTGTCCACCGGTGATGTCGTGTCGATCGGACGGGCCGAACCGTGATCCATCCCGATCCCACCCTGTTCGGTCATGACCCGTGGTGGCTGATCCTCGCGAAGGCGCTCGCGATCTTCGCGTTCCTGATGCTGTCGGTGCTCTCGGCGATCCTGATCGAGCGCAAACTGCTGGGCCGCATGCAGATGCGGTTCGGACCTAACCGTGTGGGCCCCAGGGGACTGCTGCAGTCGCTGGTGGACGGCGTCAAGCTCGCGCTCAAGGAGGGTCTGGTCCCGGCGGGAGTCGACAAGTTCGTCTACCTTGCGGCACCGGTGATCGCCGCGGTGCCCGCCTTCATCGCCTTCGCCGTCATCCCGATGGGCGGCGAGGTCTCGATCTTCGGCCACCGCACCGCATTGCAGCTGACGGACATGCCCGTCGCCGTCCTGTACATCCTGGCGGCGACCTCCATCGGCGTGTACGGGATCGTGCTGGCCGGGTGGGCCTCGGGGTCGACGTATCCGCTGCTGGGCGGCATTCGCTCGAGCGCGCAGGTGATTTCGTATGAGATCGCCATGGCACTGTCGTTCGTGGCGGTGTTCATCTACGCGGGTACGATGTCGACCTCCGGCATCGTCGCCGCCCAGGACGGCACCTGGTTCATCTTCCTGCTGCTGCCGTCGTTCCTGGTTTACCTGGTTTCGATGGTGGGCGAAACGAACCGTGCGCCTTTCGATCTCCCCGAAGCCGAGGGTGAACTGGTAGGCGGTTTCCACACCGAGTACTCGTCGATCAAGTTCGCGATGTTCATGCTCGCCGAGTACGTCAACATGACCACCGTCTCCGCGCTGGCGACCACGATGTTCCTGGGCGGCTGGCACGCCCCGTGGCCAATCAACATGTGGGATGGCGCCAATACCGGGTGGTGGCCACTGCTGTGGTTCGTTGCCAAGGTGTGGGGGTTCATGTTCCTGTTCTTCTGGCTGCGCGCCACGTTGCCCCGAATGCGCTACGACCAGTTCATGGGGCTGGGATGGAAAGCGCTCATCCCGTTCTCGTTGGCTTGGATCATGATCGTCGCCACGGCGCGCGCGCTCCGCAACGAGGGCTTCAGTCAGGTGACGACGACGCTCGCCTCGCTCGGCGCCATCGCGGTCCTGCTGATCGCCGTGGCGCTGTGGCGGTCGGCGCGCCGACGCAACGTTCGCGCCATCCCACGCCAGAACCTGGATCCGGAGATCTTCCCCACCCCGCCCCTGCCGAGCAGCACGCAGACCGCAACCAAGGAGCCAGCCGATGCCTAAGTTCCTCGACGCGCTGAAAGGTTTCGGGGTCACCTTCGGAACCATGTTCAAAAAGCCGATCACCGAGGAGTATCCGGAAAAGCCGGGGCCCGTCGCCAAGCGCTATCACGGCCGGCACCAACTGAACCGGTACCCGGACGGTCTGGAGAAATGCATCGGCTGCGAACTGTGCGCCTGGGCCTGCCCCGCCGACGCCATCTATGTCGAGGGCGACGACAACACCGAGGACGAACGGTATTCCCCCGGTGAGCGCTACGGGCGCGTCTATCAGATCAACTATCTGCGCTGCATCGGCTGCGGCCTGTGCATCGAGGCCTGCCCCACCCGGGCGTTGACGATGACCAACGACTACGAGATGGCCGACGACAACCGCGCCGACCTGATCTGGGGTAAGGACAAGTTGTTGGCGCCGTTGCGGTCCGGCATGCTGCCGCCGCCGCATCCGATGGCCCCCGGCGCCACCGACGAGGACTACTACCTGGGCAACATCGGACCCGTCGAGCAGGAAACCCAGAAGGTCACCGGGGACGTTCGATGAGGCTCGACCTGCTCGCGGCCGTGGCCGCCGACAACCCAGGGCAGACCACGACCACCGAGGCCGTGCTGTTCTGGGTGTTGGGGATCGTGGCGGTCGTCGGTGCGCTCGGGGTGATCGCCGCACCGAAAGCGGTGTACTCCGCGATGTTTCTGGCCATGACGATGATCGTGTTGGCGGTGTTCTACATCGCCCAGGGTGCGCTGTTCCTCGGTGTGGTCCAGGTGGTGGTATACACCGGTGCCGTCATGATGATCTTCCTGTTCGTGCTGATGCTCATCGGTGTCGACTCGTCGGACTCGCTCGTGGAAACGATTCGCGGGCAACGGGTTGCCGGTGTCGTCATCGGTGTCGGTTTCGGTCTGCTGCTCATCGCGGGCATCGGCAACGTCTCGGTCGGCGGCTTCACCGGCCTGGCCCAGGCGAACGCGGGTGGCAACGTCGAGGGCTTGGCGGCGCTCATCTTCGTGCGCTACCTGTGGGCGTTCGAGTTGACCAGCGCACTGCTGATCACCGCCGCGCTCGGCGCGATGGTGCTGGCACACCGGGAACGCTTCGGACGCCGCAAGACCCAGCGCGAACTCGCCGAAGAACGGTTCAAACCGGGCGGCTATCCGACGACGTTGCCCAATCCCGGTGTCTTCGCGCGCAACAACGCCGTCGACATCGCCGCCCGCCTACCTGACGGTTCCAATTCGGACCTGTCCGTCAGCCCCATCCTGCAGAAGCGGACCGTCACCGTGACGAACGGCCGAGGAGGCGGGGAGTGAATCCCGACAACTATCTCTATCTGTCGGCGCTGTTGTTCACGATAGGCGCGGCAGGAGTGTTGTTGCGCCGCAACGCGATCGTGGTGTTCATGTGCGTCGAGCTGATGTTGAACGCGGCCAACCTCGCGTTCGTCTCGTTCTCCCGCATGCACGGCCACCTCAACGGCCAAGTGGTCGCGTTCTTCACCATGGTGGTCGCCGCCTGCGAGGTGGTGGTCGGGCTGGCGATCATCATGAGCATCTTCCGTACCCGCCGGTCGGCTTCGGTCGACGACGCAAGCCTTCTGAAGAACTAGAGGCGCGATGACGATTCCTGTCTGGCTGACCATCGCGCTGCCGCTGGCCGGCGCGGCGATCCTGCTCCTCGGGGGACGACGGACCGACGCCTGGGGCCACCTGTTGGGCTGTGCCGCGGCCATCGGGTCGTTCGTGGTCGGCGCCGTGCTCTTCGTCGACATGCTGGGCCGTGACGCCGAACAGCGCGCGATCCACGAGGCGTTGTTCTCCTGGGTTCCGGTCGGCGGGCTGCAGGTGGACTTCGGGATGCAACTCGATCCGCTGTCGATGTGTTTCGTGTTGCTGATCACCGGTGTCGGCTCGTTGATCCACATCTACTCGATCGGCTACATGGCCGAAGACCCCGGGCGGCGACGGTTTTTCGCGTACCTGAACCTGTTCCTGTCGGCGATGCTGCTTCTGGTGCTCGCCGACAACTACCTCGGCCTCTACGTCGGCTGGGAGGGCGTCGGTCTGGCGTCCTACCTACTGATCGGTTTCTGGGCGCACAAACCGTCGGCCGCGACGGCGGCAAAGAAGGCGTTCGTCGTCAACCGCGTCGGCGACATGGGCCTGGCCATCGCGATGATGGTGATGTTCGCCTATATCGGCTCCATTTCCTATGCGGGCGTCTTCGCCGCCGCGCCGAACGCCGGCGAGGGCGTGCTGACCGCGATCGGCCTGCTGCTCCTGCTGGCTGCGTGCGGTAAGTCGGCGCAGGTGCCGCTGCAGTCCTGGCTGGGCGACGCGATGGAGGGTCCGACACCGGTTTCGGCGTTGATCCACGCCGCCACCATGGTCACCGCGGGTGTGTACCTCATCGTGCGCTCCGGACCGGTGTTCGACCTCGCACCCACCGCGCAACTGGGCGTCGTCATCGTCGGCGCCGTCACCCTGTTGTTCGGCGCGATCATCGGCTGCGCGAAGGACGACATCAAGAAAGCGCTTGCGGCGTCGACGATGTCGCAGATCGGCTACATGGTGCTGGCCGCCGGACTCGGGCCGGTCGGCTACGCGTTCGCGATCATGCACCTGCTGACCCACGGCTTCTTCAAGGCCGGCCTGTTCCTGGGCGCCGGTTCGGTGATGCATGCGATGGACGACGAGGTCAACATGCGACGCTACGGCGGCCTGCGTAAAGCGCTGCCGATCACGTTCGTCACATTCGGCCTGGGTTACCTCGCGATCATCGGGGTGCCGCCGCTTGCCGGGTTCTTCTCCAAAGACGGGATCATCGAAGCGGCGCTCGGCGCCGGCGGCGTGAAGGGCTTGATCCTGGGCGGCGTGACGATCCTGGGCGCAGGCATCACCGCGTTCTACATGACCAGGGTGATGTTGATGACGTTCTTCGGCGAGAAGCGTTGGGCTCCCAATGCGCATCCGCACGAAGCGCCGGCGGTGATGACCTGGCCGATGATCCTGCTGGCCATCGGCTCCGTGGGCTCGGGAGCGGCGTTCGCGATCGGTGGCACGCTGGAGCACTGGCTCGAACCGGTCGTCGGTGCGCACGAGGTACACCACGTCGCACCCGTCTGGGTGGTGACGACGGTGATCCTGACCGTCGTCGCCGTCGGCATCCTCATCGCCTACCGCATGTACGGAAGAAAGCCTGTGCCAGAGGACGTCCCGGACGGTTCGGCGCTCTCCGTCGCGGCGCGCAACGATCTGTACGGCGACGCGTTCAACGAGGCGGCGCTGATGCGGCCCGGCCAACTGCTGACCCGCGGGCTCGTCGAGATCGACGAGGAGGCGGTCGACGGCGCGGCCACCGGGTTGGCAGGGCTGGTCAGCCGCCTGTCGACGGGTCTGCGGCGCCTACAGACGGGTTATGCCCGCTCCTATGCGCTTTCGATGCTTTCAGGTGCGGTTCTGGTGGTCGCGGCGATCCTGGCGGTGCAACTCTGGTGAACAACTTCCCCTGGCTCACGGTGCTGTGGGCGACGCCCACCGTCGGCGCCGCCCTGACGATCCTGCTGCCTGCCGCCCAGCGGGTGCTGGCCAAGTGGTTCGCGTTGGCCGTCTCGATCGCGGTCCTGGCGATCACCGCCGTTGTCGCAGTCGGCTTCCAACCCGGTGGCGAGCAGTACCAGTTCGTCGAATCCCACCGCTGGATCCCGTCATTCGGCACCGGCTACATCCTCGGTGTCGACGGCATCGCGCTGGCGATCGTGGTGCTCACCGCGGTCCTGGTGCCGCTGCTGATCATCGCGGGCTGGAACGACGCCGACGCCCAGACCGGCCTGCGCGGTCGGTCGGTGCAGACCTACCTCGCGTTGACGCTGGCCGTCGAGGGCATGGTCCTGATGTCGCTGGTGTCGCTGGACATCCTGCTGTTCTACGTGTTCTTCGAAGCGATGCTGATTCCGATGTACTTCCTCATCGGCGGCTTCGGCGGCGAAAACCGGAGCAAGGCAGCGGTGAAGTTCCTGCTGTACAACCTGTTCGGCGGCCTGATCATGCTGGCCGCGGTGATCGGGCTGTACGTGGTGACGGCCTCGAGCGACGCGTTCGCCGCGGGCACATTCGACTTCCGCGAGATCGTCACCGCGGTGTCCAGCGGCGAGTTCGCCGTCAACCCCGCCGTGATGAACCTGCTGTTCCTCGGCTTCATGTTCGCGTTCGCGGTCAAGGCGCCATTGTGGCCGTTCCACCGCTGGCTGCCCGATGCGGCCGTCGAGGCCACCCCGGCCAGCGCGGTGCTGATGATGGCGGTCATGGACAAGGTCGGGACCTTCGGCATGCTGCGGTACTGCCTGCAGTTGTTCCCCGACGCGTCAACGTATTTCCAGCCCCTGGTGGTCACGCTGGCGGTGATCGGCATCGTCTACGGCGCGATCCTCGCGATCGGCCAGACCGACGTGATGCGGTTGATCGCCTACACGTCGATCTCCCACTTCGGGTTCATCATCCTGGGCATCTTCGTGATGACCAGCCAGGGCCAGTCCGGTTCGACGCTGTACATGATCAACCACGGTCTGTCGACGGCCGCCCTGTTCCTGATCGCCGGGTTCCTGGTGTCGCGCAGGGGCACTCGACTGATCCGGGCGTTCGGTGGCGTCCAGAAGGTGGCACCGGTGATGGCGGGCACGTTCCTCGTCGCCGGACTGGCGACGCTGTCGCTGCCCGGTCTGGCGCCGTTCATCAGCGAATTCCTGGTGCTCATCGGCACATTCACGCGGTACCCGGTGCTGGCGGTGTTCGCGGCCACGGCGCTGGTGCTGTCGGCGATCTACATCCTGTGGATGTACCAGCGGATGATGACCGGAGCCGTCACCGAGGGCAACGAGCGGGTGCGCGACCTGGTGCCGCGCGAACTCGTCGTCGTCGCACCGCTGATCGCCCTGCTGATCGTGCTGGGGGTGTATCCGAAACCCGCACTCGACGTCATCAACCCCGCGGTCGATCACACCCTGACGACCATCGACCAACCTGATCCCGTACCCAGAGTCGCGGAAGGGCCGAGACCATGACCCTCACCCCGCCGACCGTCGAATACGGTCTGGTCTGCCCGATGCTCATCGTGTTCGGGGTCGCCATCGCGGGCGTCCTCGTCGAGGCGTTCCTGCCGCGGAAGCACCGGTACGCGAGCCAACTGGTGCTCTGCTTCGGGGGCCTGGCGGCCGCCCTGGTCGCCGTGGTGGTGCTCGCACGTACCCTGCACGGCTCCATCGGCCGCTCGGCCGTGATGGGTGCGGTCGTCATCGACTCCCCCGCGCTGTTCCTGCAGGGCACCATCCTGCTCGTCGGTGTGCTCGGGGTCCTGCTGATCGCTGAGCGACAGGTCGGCACCGAGGTCGCCGACGGTGGTCGCCGCGGCCTGGACGGATTCACCCCCCAGGCGTCGGCCGTACCCGGCAGCGTCGCCGAACAAGTGGCCACCAAGGCCGGCGTGATCCAGACTGAGGTCTTCCCGCTGACGATGTTCGCCATCGGCGGCATGCTGCTGTTCCCGGCATCCGATGACCTACTGACCATGTTCATCGCGCTGGAGATCCTGTCGCTGCCGCTGTACCTGTTGTGCGGTCTGGCGCGCAAGCGTCGCCTGCTATCCCAAGAAGCAGCGCTGAAATACTTTCTGCTGGGTGCATTCTCGTCGGCGTTCTTCCTCTACGGCGTGGCCATGCTGTACGGATACGCCGGTACGTTGGATCTGGTCGGTATCGCGGAGGCTGTCGCCGCAGGATCGGGTAAGACATCGCTGGCCCTGATCGGGATCGGACTGGTACTGGTCGGCGTGCTGTTCAAAGTCGGTGCCGTCCCGTTCCACAGCTGGGTTCCCGACGTGTATCAGGGCGCGCCGACTCCGATCACGGCGTTCATGGCTGCGGCGACGAAGATCGCCGCATTCGGCGCGTTGCTGCGCGTGTTCTACGTCGCGCTGCCCGAACTGCGCGACGACTGGCGACCCGTGCTGTGGGCGATCGCGATCCTGACGATGGTGGTCGGCACCGTGGCAGCGGTGACCCAGGCCGACGTCAAGCGGATGCTGGCGTATTCGGCGGTGTCGCACACCGGTTTCATCCTCACCGGTGTGATTGCCGCGAACGAGGCGGGACTGTCGTCGACGCTGTTCTATCTGTTCGCATACGGCTTCAGCACCGTGGGAGCGTTCGCCGTGGTCGGCCTGGTTCGCGACGGTGTCGGCGAGGAGGATACCGCGATGGCCCGGTGGGCCGGCCTCGGGCGGCGATACCCCATTGTGGGCGTGGTGTTTTCGCTGTTCCTCCTCGCGTTCGCCGGGATCCCGCTGACCAGCGGCTTCGTGGCGAAGTTCGCGGTGTTCAAGGCAGCCGGCGAGGGCGGAGCGATGCCGCTGGTGGTTGTCGGCGTCCTCGCAAGCGCGATCGCCGCATACTTCTATGTGCGGGTGATCGTGTTGATGTTCTTCACCGATCCGCCCGAGAACCCCCCGACGCTGGTGGTGCCGAGTGCGCTCAGCACGACGGTCGTGACGGTGACCGCGGCGGTCACGTTCGCACTGGGCGCGCTGCCGCAACCGCTTCTGGATCTGGCCAACAACGCCGACCAGTTCCTGCGTTAGTCGCGGGACAGCAGGCCGACCTGACGGTAGGCGGATTCGAGGTAGCGCCGCATCTGCCGCTCGGTCAGCGGATTCGGTTGCAGAACCCGATAGGTCACCGCGCCGGCCAGCATGTCCACGAGAACGTCGAGGTCGGCGTCCTCGTCGACCTCGCCGTCGCGCTGCGCTTGCTCGAGCATGGCGAAGGCAAGGTTACGGCGGGGCTGGATGTAGCGGTCCCAGTACGTCCGCAACAGCTCCGGATGCGTGACGGCCGACCCGTAGATCTGCGCGATCAATGCGCGGAAGCGAGCATCGGTCGCCGTGCGAGCGGCTCCGGATATGTTGTGTCGCACCAGATCATGGATGCCACCGGCGGTGATCTCCTCGCGGGTGGGCCACTGTATGTCCGTGCTCACATGCGTTTCGATCGCATCCGCGACGAGTTGCTCCTTTCCCGACCAACGGCGGTAGATCGTGGGTTTGCCGACGCCGGCGCGTTTGGCCACCTGCTCGATGCTCATACCCGCGATCCCGCGTTCGACGAACATGTCGAGCGCCGCCCGCAAGATGGCGGTGTCGAGGTCCTTGCTGCGTGGCCGGCCCGGACCCGGCGTCGTCATCGCACGCTGCCTGTTGCCAGCGCACGACTCAACCATCGGCGCAACGCCTTTGGCTGTCTTCCACGCCAGGCGAGGTGGCCGTCGGGGCGCACCAGCATGGGATCGCCATCGATGCGCCGATCGATGACGGCGACCCGGGTCTCGCCGAGGTGCTCGGTCACGATCCTCGCCAGATTGTCGTCGGCCCCCAAAAGCCCCCAGCACCCGTGTAGTTCGTCGCCCGAAATCCCGGGCACGCGGTCCCCCGGACGCAGGCCTGACAACCGGCAAGACCGATCCGCCAACGGACCCCGGCGGTACGTCACCCACAACTGCGAGGTGCGGTAGGTCACCCAACGCTGCACTGCGGGCAGGTTCATCACCGGGACCACGACACGGTCGCGAATGAAGCGGCCGATGCTGCTCTGCGCCACATTGACTTTGGTGACCGCGCTCGTGTTGCGCAACACCTCCGTGGCGAGCGGACGTCGTTCAGCCTCGTATGTGTCGAGCAGCTTCTCGTCGGCGGCGCCCGCCGTGACGAGCGCCAGTTTCCACGCAAGGTTCTCGGCGTCCCCGAGACCCGTCAGCATCCCCTGTCCGCCGAACGGCGCATGCGTGTGCGCCGCGTCCCCTGCGATCAGCACCCGGCCACGCCGGTAGGTTGTCGCCAATCGGCGGTGCACGCTGAACATCGACAGCCATTCCGCGTGCTCGATCGGCGCAGAGCGGCCGGTGCGCTCGGGAATGATCCGGTTCAACCGCGCGAGAATCTCATCGTCCGTGGGCTTTTGCTGCCCCGAATGCGGATCGTAGGCGATGATGCGCCACAGACCGTCTGGCATCGGCATCGCTCCGAGCATGCCGTCCTGGTGTAGCCAGCCGGTCGTGCCTGAGCGGTCGAGGTTCCAGTCGATGCGGAGGTCGGCGAGCAGGAAGCGTTCGGTGAGGCGCACTCCGGGGAAGTCGATGTCCGCGGCGCGGCGGGTGGCGCTGCTCGCCCCGTCGCAGCCGATCAGCCAATCGGCGGTGAGGTCGTTCCCACCGGCGAGGACGGCCGTGACGGTCCCGCCGTGCTGGTGGACATCGGTAAGCTCTGTGTCCCAACTGATTTCACCACCCAGTTCGGTGAGCCGGTCCCGGAGAGCGGCCTCGACCGCCGCTTGGGAGATCACCATCGGTGGTGCGGCGGTGTCCATACCGGGGTCGCCGAAGCGGATGCGCATGATCGGCTTGTCGCCCAGGTAGGTCAGGATGCTCATCGCACGCACCGACTGTTCGGGAAGGTCGCCGAGCGCACCCAGACGGTCGAGCACCTCGGAGCCGCGGGCGTGCAGGAAGTTGGCGCGCGACGTGGTGGCGGGCGCGGCCGCCGCGTCGATCACCCGGACACGGACACCCTGCAGCAGCAGACCACAAGCGGCCGCCAGACCTGTCGGCCCTGCCCCGACCACGAGAACGTCGGAATCCATCGCCTCCCTCTTTCCGTTACGGCACCGTTTCGTAAATACTGTAGGTGATAACCCGGCCGCACGCTAGATTCGGTTCCCATGACCGAACCGCTGGTGCTCGTCGACGACCGTGGTCCCGTGCGGGTGCTGACCCTCAACCGGCCGGAGGCTCGAAACGCCTTGAGTCGCGGACTGATCAAGGCCACTTACAGCGCGCTCACCGAGGCCGACGCCGACGAGTCCGTCAACGCCGTGGTCCTCACCGGCACAGACCCCGCGTTCTGCGCCGGCGTCGACCTCAAGGAGGCACAACGCGACGGCCTGAGCTATTTCGAGGAGTTTCGGTCGCAGAGTTGCATCGCCGCGACGGGCAAGATGCGCACACCGATCGTCGGCGCCATCAACGGCGCGACCTTCACCGGCGGGCTGGAGATGGCGCTGGGCTGCGATTTCCTCATCGCCTCCGAACGCGCCGTGTTCGCCGACACGCACGCCAGGGTCGGCATCCTGCCCGGAGGCGGCATGACGGCCCGACTCCCCCAGGTGGTCGGGCTGGCGATGGCACGGCGGCTGTCGATGACCGGCGAGGTCGTCGATGCCGCGCGCGCTGAGCGCATCGGCCTGATCACCGAGGTCGTCGCCCACGACCGGTTGGTCGACCGCGCCGTCGAACTGGCTGTGCAGATCGCCGAGGTGCCTGCGTCAGTCATGCTCGGCCTGAAGGAGATCTACACGACGGGCGCGGCCGCGGTGATCGATCCCGCGCTGGCCGCCGAGGAGAAGATCGCGTTCGCCCAGCACCGCGATTTCGCCGGCCTCGGCGACCGGTTCCAGGCCATCTCGGAGCGCAACAAGCGCCAGATCGACAGCTGACCCTCTGTACCTTCTGCGCCTTCTGTGCCTTCTGTGCCTTCCGTGCCGCGAATGTGCGTGTCTGCTGACGACACGCGGGCGTTCTGCGACGGTTTTCGCACGCTCGCGGGCGTCGAACGTGCGCAAAGTGTCGAGTTTTCGCGGCGTGTCGTGTGCAGACCCGCACGCTCGCGCCACAAGAGGGGGGACGGGCGCGACGGGCACAACAGGGGGTTAGCGGCGTTGGCGCAGCAGGATGAATTCGACTGTGCGGCTGCCGCCGAGCTCGGGGCGCGGGGCCGTCGTCGACTCCAGCTGTTTGCGCGCGTGCACCGTGATCGGGGTGTGCGGGTCGAGCATCGACAGGTAAACCCTGTGCTCGGCAAGTGACGTGACCGCACGCTCGAAGGCTCCGTCGTCGATCACCTCGACGTGCGTTGCCTGCGGCCCGTTCTGAAACAGCCAGCGCGGCGGGTGGGGCAGGCTGTCGTAGGCCTCGACGACGGCCGCGGCGAACTCGATGTGATCGCGCTGGTTGGGCGCGCCGGGCGACCACTCGGGACCTCCGTAGATGCTGATCACCACATCGGGCTGGAGTTCACTGATCGCCTGGACGATCCTGGCCCGCAGTTCGGGGCTGTTGCGGATCTCGCCGTCCGGAAACTCCCAGAACCGGACGTCGGCCACACCGACGACCGCTGCCGATCGCATCTGTTCGTGCTCTCGCAGCGGGCCGGCCTGTTCGAGGGCCATCCCCGCGATGCCCGCTTCGCCGCGACTCGCCAGTGCGTAATGGACCCGCCTGCCCTCAGAAGTCCACTTCGCCACCGCCGCGGCGCACCCGTACTCCGGATCGTCGGGGTGCGGCACCAGCACCAACGCGGAACGCCAATCGGAGGGGAACGCGTCAAACACGCCCTCTATGCCACCACACCGTGCACGACGATGGCGGTGGTCTGCTCAACCCAGTCGTCGCCGAGCGGCTCGCCCGGCCGCAGCAGCATCCGCAGCAGCGTCGCCCCGCCGATCACCTCGACCAACCGGTCCGGGTCGACATCGGGATAGACCTCACCCCGCCGAACCGCGTCGGCCACCCGGTCGCGCACGGCCGCGAACACACCGGTGAACCGGTCCATCACACGGACGTTGAGCTCATCGTCGGCGACCATGTCGGCGATCAGACCGGGCAACGCCGCCCGCACCACCGGAGAGGCGAATACATCGCGGGTGGCGGTGAGCATGGCGCGGATGTCGGCGGCGATATCCCCCGGCGGGGTGGCGATCGCGGTCGGCGCGGCGGGGAACGCCGCTTCGTGCACCAGCTCGGCCTTGCTCGACCACCGGCGGTACAGCGCGGTCTTGGTGGTGCCCGCCCGCTCGGCCACCGCGGCGATCGTCAGATTCGAATATCCGATCTCCGCAAGGAGATCCGCCGTCGCCCGCAAGATGGCAGCGTCAATGCGTGGATCCCGGGGCCGCCCGGCGCCCGGGGTCTTGTCAACCGGTGACGCGTCTGGTTTCATAACGCTACCCACCGTATCGTAATTATCGGCGAAAGAAGAGGCTGTGGCCAACGAACCGGCTGTCGAAGACGTCAGCCGCCTCGAACATTCAAGTCGCGATCTGTCCACCCTGCCCGGTGTGATGTCCCGATGGCTGTCGACCGTCCTGCCGGACGGGGCGGCACCGGAGATCACCGTGGAAAGTGGCGTCGACGCCAATGGGATGTCCTCGGAGACGATCATCCTGACCGGACGATGGTCCGTCGACGGGCAACCGCAGGCCCAGAAATGGGTGGCGCGGGTGGCGCCCACCACCGAGGACGTTCCGGTGTTCTCGTCGTACCGGATGGATCACCAATTCGACGTGATCCGGTTGGTGCAGGAGAAGACCGACGTTCCGGTGCCACAGGTGCGTTGGCTGGAGAACAGCGGCGACGTGCTCGGTACGCCGTTCTTCCTGATGGACTACGTCGACGGCCGGGTGCCGCCCGATGTCATGCCGTACACGTTCGGCGGGAACTGGTTCGCCGACTCCCCCGCCGAACAACGCCGCGAACTGCAGGACGCCACGGTCGGCGTGATCGCCAAACTGCATTCGATTCCCGAACCCGAGGCGGTGTTCGGATTTCTCGACGACGAATCCGATCAGAATGCGTTGCGGCGCAACCTCAACTGGCTCCAGGACTGGTACCAGTTCGCAGTCCCCGACATCGGGCGCTCATCGCTGGTCGAGCGCGCGCTCGACTGGCTGGAGGCCAACTGGCCCGCCGGCGCCGCAGCGAACGATCCCGTCCTGGTCTGGGGCGACTCCCGCGTCGGCAACGTGCTGTACTCCGGCTACCAGCCGGCGGCCGTCCTCGACTGGGAGATGGCCACACTCGGGCCGCGCGAGATGGATGCGGCGTGGATGATATTCGCGCACAACGTCTTCCAGGAGCTGGCCGGCCTTGCTGGATTGCCGGGGCTGCCCGACTTCATGCGCGAGGAGGACGTCAAGAAGACCTATGCGGCGCTGACCGGGGTCGAACTCGGCGACCTGAACTGGTTCTACGTCTACTCCGGCGTGATCTGGGCGTGTGTGTTCATGCGCACCAGCGCGCGGCGAGTGCGGTTCGGCGAGATCGAACAACCCGACGACGTCGAATCGCTGTTCTATCACGGCGCGCTGCTGAAACGACTCATTGGAGATGACTCCTGATGCTCGGTCCCACCGACGAATTCCCGATTCACCAGATCCCCCAACCGATAGCGTGGCCGGGATCGTCCGACCGCAACTTCTACGACCGGTCCTACTTCAACGCCCATGACCGCACCGGTGACATCTTCGTGATCACCGGCATCGGGTACTACCCGAACCTGGGTGTGAAGGACGCCTTCGTCCTGGCCAGGCGCGGCGACACCCAGACCGCCGTGCATCTGTCGGACGGCATCGACTCCGACCGGCTCAACCAGCACGTGCTCGGCTACCGCGTCGAGGTCACCGAACCGCTGCGCAAACTGCGGATCGTGCTCGAGGAGACCGAGGGCATCGCCGTCGACCTGACCTGGAACGGTCTGTTCGACGCCATCCAGGAGCAGCGGCACGTCCTACGCACCGGCACCCGAATCACGTTGGACGCCCAGCGATTCGCGCAGGTCGGGTCCTGGAGCGGGGTGATCTCGATCGACGGAGAGGACATCACCGTCGACCCGGAGGTGTGGATCGGCAGCCGCGACCGGTCGTGGGGCATCCGCCCCATCGGCGAGGCCGAACCCGCCGGCCGCCCCGCCGATCCCCCGTTCGAGGGCATGTGGTGGCTCTACGTGCCGATGGCGTTCGACGACTTCGGGATCTGCCTGATCATCCAGGAGGATCCGACCGGGTTCCGCAGCCTCAACGACTGCACCCGCATCTGGCGCGACGGCCGCGTCGAACAGCTCGGCTGGCCGCGAGTGAAGATCCACTACACCTCCGGCACCCGAATCCCCTACGGCGCCACCATCGAAGCGACCACCCCGGACGGGTCGCCGGTGGTGTTCGAGGTCGAGTCGAAGCTGGCGGTACCAATCCACATCGGCGGCGGATACGGCGGTGACTCGGATTGGCTGCACGGGGTGTGGAAGGGCGACAAGTTCACCGAGCGCCTCACCTACGACATGACCGATCCGGCGGTCAACGGCCGCGCCATGTTCGGCGTCATCGACCACGTCGGCCGCGCCGAGTGCACCGAAGGCGGCAAGACCAGCGAAGGGTGGGGCCTGTTCGAACACGGTGCACTCGGCCGACATGACCCGTCGGGCTTCAAGGACTGGTTGACCCTGGCCGACTGAGCCGACTGAGCGGTTCGGTGCGCTCACCGTCGCTGCGGGATCAGTAGCGCACCGAAATCACCATGAGGGCGGCCGCGGCGAGCGCCTCGACCAAGAAGTAGAACCAGTTCGGGTAGAACGACGTTCGGCGGTCGACGACCGCCGACACCAGGCGACCGAACGCCATTCCGGCCAGCGCGGCCCCGACCGTGAACACCGCACCCGTGCGCAGTGCCCCGTCGTCGACCACCGCATACGCCAGGACACCGGCGACGGCCACTCCAAAACCCCCGTAGACCGCGCGCACCTCCGCCCGCGCCGCGGCGCCGCCGAGCGTAGTGCCGAACGGCCGGACAAGCGCCTCGGGTGCGGCGAGCGCATAGATCCCCATCCCGGCGAAGAACACGGCGATCATCGCCACGACCGCGTCTGCCACGGTAGCCTCCCGTCAATCGACCAGGAGGCCAGCATGACCGCATACGCGGCTGACGCGCTTCCACAAACCTGCTGTCCGACGGTGTGGTTGTGGCCCGGCCAGGCCCTGTACGCCGGACCGAGCCTCAAGCTCGCGCCGCATTCCGGCTCGGTGTGGTGTCTGGCGGTCGGTATCGGTGGACCGCTCACCGTCGAGAGCCAACACCGCGAGCGCGTCGACGCACGCAGCGTGCTCATCCCGCCGCGGCTCACGCACCGACTGACCTGCCACGGCACCGGTCTGGTGTCGTGCTACCTCGAGCCCATGTCGGACCGCGCCCAGAGTTGTCGCGCGAAGGTCGGCGAAGGCAACGGAGAAGTCGGCGCCGGACACGTCGACGAGGAGCGCCTGCAGTTCGTGCCGCTCGACGACGACGGTGCGTCCCACTGGCTCGACGTGGCCGCACCCGCAGCGGACCGGCGTATCGATCCGCGTATCATGGGCGCTGCCAACCGAATTCGTGAGGATCCGGCCGGATCGGTCTCCTCGCGCGAACTAGCAGTGGAGATAGGTCTTTCGGAGTCGCGGTTCCTTCATCTGTTCCGCGACGAATTGGGCACCACCGTCCGCCGTTACCGGCTGTGGCTGCGGTTACTGGATGCGGGCCGAGCCGTGGCCGACGGCATGAACCTCACCGACGCCGCGATGCAGACCGGTTTCGCCAGCCCCTCGCATCTGTCCGACCGCTTCAGGTCGACGTTCGGACTGTCCGCCTCGACGCTTCTGGCAGCCGGTGTGGCGGTCAGGGTGCCGAACTAGCCTGTGCGCTCAGGCGACCGGTGTCACCCGCACCGGCGCGCGGCCGAACACCATTGACTCCTCGATCCGGTCGAGGCGGTGGTCGATCGCGTCGAGCACATAGTTGTGCCGGACGTTCCACGGCCGGTGCGTGCCCGACTTCGGCAGCACATGTCCCGCACGTTGTACGTAGCCGGCGTTGATGTTCCAGGCGGGCTTTTCCGCCATGGGCTTGTCCCCGAGATGCGGGTATGCGTGCGTATAGCCGTGAGAGTCCATGTAGGAGATCAGCTTTGCGAAAGCCCGAGCGGTCAGGTCGGCGCGCAATGTCCACGACGCGTTGATGTAGCCGACGCACCAGGCCAGGTTGGGCACGTCCTCGAGCATGTGCTCCTTGTAGACGAACCGGTCCTGCGGTTTGACCTCCTCACCGTCGATGCTGATCAAAACCCCGCCCAGCGCCTGCAATTGGATGCCGGTCGCGGTGATGAGCACGTCGGCGTCGATCCGCTGTCCGGACCGCAGCACGACGCCGGACGCATCGATGTGGTCGATCCGGTCGGTCACCACGTCGAGGCGGCCCGTGTTGATCGCGTCGTAGAAGTCGTTGTCGAGCATCGCGCACAACCGTTGGTCCCACGGGTCGTAACGCGGCTTGAAGTGCTTGTCGACCGGATAGCCCTTGGGCAGATTGCGTTTGGCGTAGTTGCGGATATAGCGCCTGCTGAGCTTGGGCGCCGCCTTGGCGAAAGCATAGATGAACACCGTGAAGATGGTGTTGTAGATGCGCGCACCCCAGTAACCCGCCCGGCCGGGCAGCACTTTGCGCAGCGCCTGCACGATCGGGTTGATCCGCGGTCCGCTTAGCATGTAGGTGGGCGAGCGCTGCAGCATGGTCACGTGGCCTGCCTTCTCGGTCAGCGACGGGATCATGCTCACCGCGGTCGCGCCGCTGCCGATGACCACGATGCGTTTGCCGCTGTAGTCCAGCGACTCCGGCCAATGCTGCGGGTGCACGACGCCGCCGCTGAACTCATCGAGGCCGGGGAAATCCGGACGGTAGGGCTCGTCGTAGTTGTAGTAACCGGTGCCGAAGAACAGGAAGCGACTCCGGTACGTCTTGGGTGTCCCGTCCTGTTCGGTGTGCACCGTCCACGTATCGGTGGATGAGTCCCAGTCGGCCGACAACACGTGGGTGTTGAACCGGATGTGTTCGTCGATGTCGTGCTTGCGGGCGGTCTGGACCAGGTACTCGCGGATGTCAGGTCCGTCGGCCACGTTCTCCGGCCGGGTCCACGGCTCGAACGGGTAGCTCAGCGTGAAGATGTCGCTGTCGGACCGGATGCCTGGATAGCGGTGCAGATCCCAGGTGCCGCCGATGCGTGCCCGCCGCTCCAGCACCTTGTAGGACGTGTGCGGGTTCTTCTCCTGCAGGCGGTAGGCCGCGCCGATCCCCGAGATGCCCGCCCCGATGATCAGCACATCGGAGTAGTCGTCAACACGCTCTTCGCGCCCATTGGCACTCATCCGCAACCTCCTTTGGTCCCGCTGAGTACCACCATAGGAGTCAACCTGTCAGTGCGTCGACGATCTCGGCCAACGCATCGATCGCGATGGGTCCGGGCTGGTAGAGGCAGACGCGGTCGGACACCCCGCCGACGCGGTCGCGGATGTGGGCGGCGATCTCGGCCGGGGTGCCGCACGCCGCGATGGTGTGCAGCATCTCGTCGTCGATCAGGGTGCCCATCTCCTGCCACCGGCCCTGTTTGGACAGCGCGTTGAGCTCGGGCTGCAGTTCGCCCCAGCCGTGCACGTCGAGCACCGGGCGGTAGGCGGGAGTGGAGCCGTAGAACGCCAACAGCCGGCGCGCGGCGTCGTGGTCGGCATCGTGCGTACCGACCGACACGATGATCTCGGGCACCAGCGCGAAGTCGTCGAAGGACCGCCCCGACTCCGACAGGCCTGCGCGCACCTCGGGCATCGTCGCCTCGTGCAGGAATCGCTTCGAGCCGAACGGCATGACCAGCAGGCCATCGGCGACCGCTGCGGTGGCGCGGGTCAGCTTCGGGCCGAGCGCGCCGAGATAGATCGGCGGAGGGCCATACGGGTTCGGGCCCGGGTTGAACGTCGGTGTCATCAGCGTGTGCCGGAAGTATTCGCCCCGAAAGTCGAGACGTTCGCCGGTCTCCCATGCGGTGAACACCGCCCGCAGCGCGGCGACCATCTCCTTCATGCGGGCGACCGGGCGATCGAACGCCGCGCCGTACCGCTTCTCGACCTGCGTGCGCACCTGCGTTCCGAGACCCAGCGTGAAGCGGCCCTCGGCCAGCACCTGATGGTCGTAGGCCTGGTGGGCGAGCTGAATCGGGTTGCGCGGAAACGCAATGGCGACGTTGGTCATCAGGTCCAGACCGCCCACCGTCGACGCCAACGTGAGCGGCGCGAACACGTCGTGGGGTCCTTCGAAGGTGAACACCCCGCTGGCCCCCGCGTCGCGCAGTGCTTGCGCCCGCTCGATCGCATCGGTTGGACCGAACAACGCTGTCATGACCTTCACGGCGTGAGAGCCTAATCGCGTGACCATCCAAGCCAGTGCCGACGCGGTCGTCGTGGGCGCCGGATTCGCCGGTTTGGCGGCGGCGCGCGAGTTGGATCGGCTCGGCTACGACGTCGTCGTCCTCGAAGGCCGCGACCGGGTCGGCGGGCGGTCGTCGACGGCGACGATCGCCGGCGTGCCCGTCGACCTCGGCGGTACCTTCATCGGACCCACGCAGGACGCCGTCGAAGAACTCGCTGCCGAACTGGGCTGTGAGACGGTGCCCACCTTCAGCGGTGGTAAGAACCTGATCCGGTGGCGGGGGCGGGTCCGCTCGTATCGCAGCACGATTCCCCGGCTGTCGATCATCGAACTGCTCGACGTGTCGCGCATCCAGTGGCGCTTCGAGCGCGCATGTCGGCGGGTGGCCGTCGAGGCGCCGTGGACCGCCCCGCACGCGCACGCACTGGACTCTCTGTCGCTCGACGGCTGGTTGAAGTCGGTGCACGCGAGCGCCGGAACGCGGGATCTGATGGCGATCATGTCTCGGGTGACCTGGGGTTGTGAGCCCGACGCGGTGTCGATGCTGCACGCCGTGCGCTACGTCAGGGCCGCAGGCGGTCTCGACCGCATGCTCGACGTCGAAGGCGGCGCCCAGCAGAGCCGGTTCCCTGGCGGCACCCAGCAGATCGCGATCCGGATGGCCGAGGAGTTGGGCTCGCGCGTCGTACTCGACGCCGCGGTGCGCAGCATCGAACGCCACAGCGACGGCACGCTCACCGTGACCTCCGATCGGGGTGCGGTGCGCGCCAAGGCCGTCGTCGTCGCCATCCCGCCCGAACACCGCCAGGCGATCGAATTCTCACCCGAGCTGCCCGCCGAGTACGGCAAGCTGGCGCAGCACTGGCCGCAGGGCAATCTGAGCAAGGCGTACGCCGCGTACGAGAAGCCGTTCTGGCGCGCGAAAGGGCTTTCGGGAGAGGCGCTTTCCGACGAAGGACCGGTGTTCATCACGTTCGACGTCAGCCCCTCCGACGATGGGTCCGGCAACGGGGGCGGACCCGGCATCCTGCTGGGTTTCGTCGACTCACGCTCGTTCGACTCGCTACCGGCAGAGCAGCGCCGGGAGCGGGCGCTTACGGGGTTCGCGGGGCTGTTCGGCAACGCCGCGCTGGACCCGATCGACTATCTCGACCACTGTTGGGGTGCAGAGGATTTCGCGCCGGGAGGGCCGACGGCGGCCGTTCCGCCCGGCTCGTGGACGACATACGGCCCGTGGCTGCGCAAGCCGATCGACGGGATCTATTGGGCGGGAACCGAAACCGCTGACGCGTGGACGGGTTTCCTGGACGGCGCCGTCCGGTCCGGCAGGCGCGCCGCAGACGAAGTGCATCGCGCGCTGAGTAGTTGATCAGGAACTGACGCGGCGTTCGGCGGTCACCGACTCGATCAGGCCACGCAGATGCATGTTCACCTCGTCGGGACGCTCCAGGATGGCGCAGTGCCCGCCCGCCAACTCGACGAACTCGCTCAGATTGGGCGCCACCTCGGCGATCCGACGAGACGACGTCAGCGGTAGCAGCCGGTCCTTGCGGCTGCCGATCACCAGCGTCGGCACGACCAGGTTGTTCAGCCCGATGTGTTGCGGTCCGAGATGGTCGACCAGCGTGCGGGCCCAGCCGCCGCGGCCGACCGGCGAGGTCGCCGCGAACAGTTCATGTACGAAAGAGGCGATCGCGGGATCGGCGTCGCGGCCGACCGCCAGCATCGAGACGAAGCGCTGATTCGGTCCGTAGATGGCGCGCGGCAGAGGCGTCGCACCGAACGTCTTCAGAAAGGTCCCCGCGGTGCGGACGCGGACGTTGGCCAGCGGCGCGGGCACGGGCAGCAACTTGACGTTGCGCAGCAGGTCGCCGGTGGTGGTGTTGATGAGCGCAACGCCGTCGGCGCGTTCGGTCACCCGCTCGGCGTAGCGCTCGGCCCACGAGGTGATGGCGATGCCACCCATCGAATGGCCGGCGATGACCGCCCGTTCACCGGGCGCCAGCGTCGCATCCAGCACGGAGTCGAGGTCGGCGGCCAGATGGTCGAGGCTGTAGGCGCCGCGGCGCACCGGCACCGCGCTGCGGCCGTGGCCGCGGTGGTCGAACGCAATCACGCGGTAGTCCCGGGACAGATCGGCGATCTGATGGGCCCACACCCGCAGCGCACAGGTGATGCCGTGCGCCAACACGATCGGATAACCGTCCTCGCGGCCGAAGACCTCGGCGTGCAGGCGGATGCCATCCCTGGAGCGCACCTCCACGGCGTGTCCGGGCGGGAGGGACTGAGCGGGGGCGAAGGCCGAAACCCTCGACCGGCTGCGGGGACCACTGCTCATGTGCGCTCCGTTCGAACTCGGCAACGTTGCCGGATAAGTGAGCTTATCTAACAGTGTGCGCTTCCTGCGGCACCCCCCGCCGCGTTTTGGCGACTATCGGTGCCGCGGCGGGGGCCCGGCAGTCGAGTCGAGTTAAATTGCGGGCATGCGCGCGATTCAGATTGCCAGCCTCGACGGACCACAAGCCGCCAAACTCGCCGAGGTCGACGAGCCGGACGGCGACGGCGCGGTCGTCATCGAAGTGCACGCGGCCGGGGTCGCGTTTCCCGATGTGCTGCAGTCGCGCGGGCTCTATCAGTACAAGCCGGAGATGCCCTACACGCCGGGCGGTGAGGTCGCCGGCGTGGTGCGCAGCGCGCCGGACGGCGCACATGTGAAGGCCGGCGATCGCGTCGCGGCGTTGACGATGCTGTGCGGCGCGATGGCCGAGGTCGTCGCACTGCCCGCCGAGCGCGTCTTCAAGCTGCCCGACAACGTCTCCTTCGAGGCCGGTGCGGGCCTGCTCTTCAACGACCTCACGATGCACCACGCGTTGCGTACCCGCGGCCGGCTGGCCGAGGGCGAGACCGTGCTGGTGCACGGGGCCGCAGGCGGCATCGGCACGTCGACGCTGCGGTTGGCGCCGGCATGGGGTGCCTCTCGGGTGATCGCGGTGGTGAGCACCGAGGAGAAGGGTGCGGTGGCCACGGCGGCAGGCGCGACGGACGTCGTGCCGGTCGAGGGATTCAAGGACAAGGTCAAGGAGCTGACCGAGGGCCGCGGTGTGGACATCGTCGTCGATCCGGTCGGCGGGGATCGGTTCACCGACTCGCTGCGCTCGCTTGCCCCGGGTGGACGGCTGCTCGTCGTCGGCTTCACCGGCGGCGAGATTCCCACCGTCAAGGTGAACCGGTTGCTGCTCAACAACGTCGATGCGGTCGGAGTCGGTTGGGGCGCTTGGACTTTCACTCATCCCAATTACCTCGCCGAGCAGTGGGCCGAACTCGAACCGCTTCTGGCGTCGGGCAAGGTGTCGGCGCCGCAGCCGCAGGTGTTCCCATTAGAGCGGGCCGCCGACGCGATCGCCGCGCTCGAGGATCGCTCGGCGAAGGGCAAGGTCGTCGTCGCCGTCCGGTGACTATAGGTAAGGGTCGGCCCAGGCGCTGACGATCCGCGCCGCGCGTGCTGCCTGATCCTTTTCGGTGAGCAGGTGATCGGCGCCTTCGAGTGAGACGAAGCTGCGCGGGTGTCGCGCGCACTGGAAGATCTCGCTGGCGTTGGCGATGCCGACGGTGTTGTCGGTGGGCGAATGCATCACCAGAAGGGCTCGGCGCAGGTTGTGGATGCGCTCGCGGAGGTCGGCATTGCGGACGTCTTCGACGAAGTGCCGCTTCAGCGTCAGCGCCTTGCCGCCGATGCGGAACTGCGCCTCCCCCTCTTCCTCGATCCGCTCCACGACCGCGTCGTAAATCCGTTCGACGTGGGCGGGTTCGTAGGGGGCCGCGATGGTGGCGACCGCCTTCACCGTCGGGCAGTCGTGGGCGGCGGCGACGACGGCCGAGCCGCCGAAGGAATGCCCGACCAGCAGGCGCACCTCGCGGCCCTCGTCGTTCATGAACTCCACGGCGCGCACGGTGTCGGCGACCTTGTGCGAGAACGACCCGTCGCTCCAGTCGCCCTCCGAGTCGCCAAGACCGAGGTTGTCGAACCGCAGCATGCCGATGCCCTCGGCGGCGAGTTGCTTGCAGATCCGGCTGGCCGCCGGCGAGTCCTTGCCGAGCGTGAACCCGTGGGCGAAGACGCCCCAGCCGCGTACGTCACCGTCGGGAAGATCGATCACGCCCGCCAGTGCGGGTCCACTGGCGCTTGCGAAGCTGACGCGTTCACCCACGCGCGTCATCCTGTCACGTGGTCGGCGAGCTCACTGCTGCTGCAGCAGGTCGCGTTTCACCTCGAGCCTGCGCAGCTTGCCCGACGAGGTTCGCGGCAGAGTACCGGGTTTGACGAAGACGACCTCGGTGGGCACCACACCGCATTCGGATGCGACGCGCTCGATGAGGTCGGCGCGCGACCGCGCCTCGTCGGGTCCGCGGAACTCGGCGACGATCGCGACACCGGGACGGATCGACCGCTCCCCCACCCCGATGGCCACCACGGCGCCCTCGCGCACACCGGACGCAACGGCGGCCACCCGCTCGACCTCTGCGGGGAAGATGTTGCGGCCGGCGACGGTGATCAGTTCCTTGGCACGACCGCACACCACGAGGCTGCCGTCGACGAGGTAGCCGAGATCGCCTGTGGCGAACCAGTCGTCGGGATGCAACGGTGCGTCACCGCGGTAACCCGACATCATCGAGGTACCGCGGATCAGGATCTCGCCGACCTTTCCGTCCCTGCGCTCATCGACGCGCACCGCCATGCCGGGTATCGGCTCGCCCAGCAGCGCATGACCGGCGTCGTCGACGATCAGCCCGCTACCGGGTTCGGGAACCGTTACCGCACAGGTGGATTCGGCCAAGCCGTAGGAGGGCGCGAGCGCGCCCGCGTCGAATCCGAATCGGGCCATCTCCTCGGCGAAGCGCGCAGTGAGCGCGCAGTCGACGGGTTCGCCGCCGTTGAGCGCGAACCGCAGGTCAGAAAGGTCGACGTCGGTGACGCGTCGCGAGTACTTCCCGATCAGGCCGTAGGCCATGTTCGGCGCAGCGGTGATCGTGGCGCGGCTCTCGGTGAGCCAGTTCAGCCACCGAAACGGCGAGGCCTGAAACGCCGCGGTCGGCGCCTGCCACACGTCGATACCGGCCAACGCCCCGGCGAGCACGAAGCTCAGACCCATGTCGTGGTACAGCGGCAGCCAGGAACAGCCGACGTCACCCGGCCCGACCCCGATCCGCGTGTTCAGACCGTCGAGGTTGGCGAGCACCGCGCCCGGTGACAGCTGCACCGCGCGCGGCACGCCTGTGGAGCCTGCTGTGCCCTGCAGGATCGCGATGTCGGCGGCTCGGTCGGAGCGCCGGAAGTTCGTCGATTGGGTCAGCGGGGCGACCGCATCCAGTTCCTTGACGATCGGAGCGCTGTCCACGAGGCCGAGTTGCTCCAGCTGACGCCCCCGGCTGAGCACGTGGCTGACGCCCATGCCCGCGAACCGGGCCACCGTGGATTGCGCCCACTTGTCGGCGTCGGCGCCGCGGACGGGGCCGGGCGCGATGGTCACCGGCACGCCGGCCTGGAAGGCGCCGAGGATGGCCGCGATGAGTTCGACGGTGGGCTCGTTGGCCAGGCCGAGCGCGGCGACTTCCTCGTTGAGCAGCCAGTCGGCGACGTTCTCCGCGCGGGCGTGCACTTCCGGCCAGGGGTGGCGCGTCCATGTGCCGTCGTCGAAGACGTAGAGGCTGTGATCGGAGCTGGTCAACCGCTCGGCAAAGGTCGCAGCCAACGATTTCATAGATAACCTCGCAGTACTTACCCGCTCAATTCGCGATTTTCCGTCTAGTAAATATCGCCTAAGCTAACTTACGGGAATTTGCGGTGATCCTACGGGGTGGGAGGCTTCGTTCCTAGGCCAGCTTCAGCGGGTATCGGCCCAGACGTCGACCCGGTGCACCGGCAGACCGTGGCCGGGCAGGAGGTGTTCGACGGGCAGCGCGCGCATGCGCTGCTCGCTGCGTTTCGCGGTGGCGGTGTCGACGGTCTCGGGGGTGAACCAGGCTTGCCCGCCCGCGCTGAGCACCGCGTCGCCGGAGATCAGGGTCCGACTGTCGGCATGCCAGAACGCGGTCGAGTCGTCGGTGTGGCCGGGCACGTGCAGCACCTCCCAGCCCGGCGCGCCGGGCAGCGGCTGACCGTCTGCCAGCGGTCGCGCCCCGCCAAGGGCGTCACCGACCATCCCCTTGCTTCCGCCGTACCCGGCGATGCGCGGACCGTCGGCGAAGCCGCGCAGCCCGGTCAGGTCCATCGGCTGGCTGATCAGGGTCGGCCAGATCTGGACGATCTTGCTCAGCGCCGGGGTGCGGGGTTGCCGCGTACCGTCCAGATAGCTGAGAGTGACCTCGGGAAGATGTAGCGCCACGCTGTGTTCGGCGGCCAGTCGCGGCGCCCCGGCGACGTGGTCGCTATGGCCGTGGGTGGCTGCGACCGCGCCGACGGTGCCGCGGTAGACCGACAGCACGCCCGCGACGTCGTCGGCGCTGCCGGGCATGCCCGCGTCGACCACGACAACGCCGCGGTCGCCACGGATCAGGTAGCAGTTGAAGATCCACCGGGAGAGGCGGATCACCCCGATGTCGTCGAGCGGATCAACGACCAACGCCATCGCAGCATCCTTCGGTGGGGTCCACGTGAGAAGTGTGCGGTGCGGGGCTCTCCTGCGGCAAGCATCGGGCCGATGGTTGCGGGGGTGGCGTAGCCAGTGAGAAGCCATTGAGAAGCCAATGAGAACGGCCCCCGGAGTGTCCTCCGAGGGCCGTTCCACCTAGTAGCGGGGACAGGATTCGAACCTGCGACCTCTGGGTTATGAGCCCAGCGAGCTACCGAGCTGCTCCACCCCGCGTCGGGTGAACGCAACGTTACCGAAGGCGCTCGCGCAGTTCCAAATCGCGCGGTCACCGATGGTGGTGAATCGCGTCACGCCTGCGATTGAATGGCCGTTGGCCCCCCCGCGAGCGACCGCAGATGTACGCACTATGTCGGCGTGTCGCGGTGCAAACACGGACGCTCGCGGCTTGGCGTGGGCCCACGCGGCTGTTGGTGCATCAGTTCGCGGACTGGTATTTCTCCATCGCATCGTCGAGGCGTTGCAGCGCCTCGCCGAACTCGGCGAAGTTACCGCCCTGCTGTGCCTGGCGCAGCCCATCGAGCGCCGTGTTGACCTCTTGCAGCGCAGCGGCTTTCGCACCCGACAGCTCGACCGGCCCGCCCGGCGGCACCGCCGCCGCCGGCGGCTGCGGCGTCCGGCCCTGCTGGTTGGCCGGCGGGCGAGCCGTCGGAACTTCACCGTCGGCCGGTGGCTGCGCCGCGGGCTGCTCGCCGCCGGTGCCCGCGATCGGCGCGGGGCCGGTGGCCGTGGCGTCCGCGCCGGGCCCGAACAACTCGATGAGCGCGTCGCGCACCGTCGGGCCGTAGCCGACCTTGTCGTTGTACATCATCGCCACGCGGATCAGGCGCGGGTACGACGACGCGGCGTCGCTGGCCCCGGGTGAGGCGTATACCGGTGCGACATACAGCAATCCACCCTCGGCGACCGGCAGCGTCAGCAGGTTGCCCCACCGGATGCGGTTCTGGTTGTCGCGGCCGATGACACCGAGGTCTTGGGACACCGCGGTATCCGTGCTGATCGCGTTGAACGCCAGCTTGGGACCGTTGACCTGTCCCGGGATCGTCAACACGGTGATTTTGCCGTATGTGTCCGGGTCGGAACTGGCACTCATGAACGCGGCCAGGAAGTCGCGGCGGAACCGGTTCATCGCACTGGTCAACTGGAACGATGCCGCACGGTCGTTGGCCGCAAGGTCCTTGGCCACGATGTAATACGGCGGCTGGTAGCTGCTCGCGGTCGGGTTCGGATCCAGCGGAACATCCCAGAAGTCCGACGTCGAGAAGAACGTGATCGGGTCGTCGACGTGGTACTTCGCCAGCAGTGCGCGCTGCACCTTGAACAGGTCTTCCGGATAGCGCAGATGCTCCTGCAGTTCATCGGAGATCTCGCTCTTGGGCTTGACCGTGCCCGGGAACACCTTCATCCACGCCTGCAGCACCGGATCGTCTTCGTCCTGCGCGTACAGCGACACCATGCCGTCGTAGGCGTCGACGGTGGCCTTGACCGAGTTGCGGATGTAGGACACCTGCTTGTCGGGCTGCAGCCGGTTCAGCGCCACCTCGTTGGAGTCCACGGTGGCCGAGGACAAGGTCGTCAACTCCGAGTACGGGTAGTTGTCCAGCGTGGTGTAGCCATCGACGATCCAGACGATGCGCTCGTTGACGATGGCCGGGTAGACCGCGGTGTCGGTGGTCAGCCACGGCGCCACCGCCTCGACCCGCTTGGCCGGGTCGCGGTTGAACAGGAGCTTGCTGTTCTCCCCGATCACGTTGGAGAACAAGAAGTTTCGCTCGGCGAACTTCGCGGCGAACACGCTGCGCGTCAGCCAGCTCCCGATCGGAACGCCGCCCTCACCGGTGTAGGTGTAGTTGCGGGTCTCGACGTTGTTCTCATAGTCGTACTCCCGCGGCGCACCGTTCTCCCCGACGATGGCGTAGTCGGCCGGGGTGTTGGCGATGACGGGGCCGTAGTAGATGCGGGGCTGGGCCAGCGGGGCGGGTCCGGGTGAGATCACCTCACCGTTCGCGCCGACCACACTGGCCAGGAACTCCGGGTAGCCGCCGTTCTGGTTGGGGTCGTTGGCCACACCGCGCACGGTGTTGGCCGGCGAGGCGATGAAACCGTTGCCGTGGGTGTAGACCGAGTGGCGGTTGATCCAGTCGCGCTGGTTGTCGATCAACCGGTCGGGATTGAGTTCGCGCGCGGCGACCACATAGTCGCGCAGGTTGCCGTCCTCATCCCGGTACCGGTCCATGTTCAGCTGGTCGGGGAAGTAGTAGAAGTTCTTGCCCTGCTGGAACTGGGTGAATGCCGGGCTGACGATGTTGGGGTCGAGCACGCGGATGTTCGACGTCGTGGCGCGGTCAGCGGCCACCTGGGCTGCGGTCGCGGGGGCGTTACCCGGATAGTCGCGATAGCTCACCACGTCGTCGGTGAGCCCGTAGGCCTGTCTGGTCGCCGAGATGCTTCGGCCGATGTATTCGCTTTCCTTCTGCGCCGCATTCGGTTTGACGCTGAACTGCTCGACGACGAGTGGCCAGCCCGCGCCGACAACCAGCGAGGAGAGCAGCAACAGCACCACGCCGATCGCCGGGATCCGCAGGTCGCGCAGCACGATCGCCGAGAACACCGCGGCCGCGCAGATCACGGCGATCGCCATCAGGATCAGCTTGGCGGGCAGCACCGCGTTGATGTCGGTGTAGCCCGCACCGGTGAACGGCTTGCCGCCGCGGGTGTGGCTCAGCAGCTCGTAGCGGTCCATCCAGTACGCGATCGCCTTGAGCAGCATCAGGATGCCGACCAGGGTGATCAACTGGATGCGCGCGGCGCGGCTCAACGCACCGGCGCGGCCCGAGAGCCGGATGCCACCGAACAGATAGTGGCCCAACAGGTTTCCGATGAAGGCCAGGAAGGTCGCGACGAACAGGTAGTTCAGGACCATCCGGTAGAACGGCAGGTCGAAGGCGTAGAAACCCAGATCCTTTCCGAACTGCGGATCGGTGATCCCGAAGCTGTTGCCGTGCAGGAACAACTGGACGGTCTCCCACTGGCCCAGCGCGAACAACCCGACGAACAAGCCGATGAGCGCGGGGACCCCGAAGCCGACGAGGCGCAGCCGCGCCATCACCGCGGTGCGGTAGGCCGCGACAGGGTCGTTGGGGCCGTTGGTCGGCACGAACACCGGCCGGGTCCGGTAGGCCAGCGCCAACCCCGCGAACAGGATCGAACCGATCACCAGCGACACGACGAGGAACAGCAGGATCTGGGTGAACAGCACCGTGGTGAAGACCGAGCGGTAGCCGAGTTCGCCGAACCACAGCCAGTCGACGTAGGTGTCGATCAGCCGCGGGCCGATCAACAACAGGAGCACGATCACGGCTCCCAGCGCGATGAGAATTCGGCTACGTCGTGTCAGCTTCGGCATTCGTGCCGCGGGCCGCATACCCACTCGTTGACTCCAGTCCAGTTCCTGTACGTCGTGCTCGACGTGGCCCCAACTCTACGCAACGGCGTTTCGCCGGTGACCTAACAATGGGGGCGTTCGCCACCGGCGGACAAGGTCTTCAACGCGTCGACGGCTTGCGACAGGGTGTCGACCTTGACCAGTTCCATACCGTCCTGCGGCGCGGTCTTGGCTTCTTCGCAGTTGTCGGCGGGCACCAGAAAGATGGTGGCGCCCTCCTCGCGCGCGCTCAGCATCTTGTGGGTGATGCCGCCGATCGAGCCGACCTCGCCGTCTCCGCTGATGGTGCCGCTGCCCGCGACGAACTTCCCGCCGTTGAGGTCGCCGGTGGTCAGCTTGTCGACCACCGCCAGCGAGAACATCAAGCCCGCCGACGGGCCGCCGATCTTTTCGAGGTTGAAGTCGATCGAGAACGGAGCCCACGGCGCGTCGAGCACACCGATGCCGAGGAGACCTTGGTCGCGATCGGGGTGCTTGCCCAGCGTGATGGTGGCGACGCCGGACGGCGCGTCCTTGCGGCGGTAGTCCAGTTTCACGGTGTCGCCGGGCTTGGTGTCCTTCAAGAGGGCCTGGAACTCCTCGAGTGTGGTCACCGGCGTGCCGTTGACGGCGTCGATCGCGTCACCGTCGCGCAGCTTTCCCGCCGACGGGCCCGGATCGTTGACGTTTTCCACCGTCACCGCCATCGGGAACTCCAGAAAATGCAGTGCGGCGTACTCGGCGCTGCGTTCGGAGTTGCGGAAATCGGTGGTGTTGGCCTCGTCGACCTCTTCGCGGGTCTTGTCCGGCGGGTAGACCAGGTCACGTGGGACGAGTTGTTCGCGGCCTGACAGCCACAGCGCCATCGCCTCGCCCAGCCTGAGCTGATCGCGCTGCGACACCGTCGTCATGTTCAGGTGCCCCGAGGTCGGATAGACATCGGTGCCTTCGATCTCGACGACCGGCTTACCGTCGAACTCTCCGAGCGTGTTGAACGTCGGCCCAGGACCCAGGGAGACGAAGGGCACCGTCACCGCCGACACCAGCACGCCGAACACCAGAATCGGCACGAGCGCGACGATCAACGTCAAAGTCCGCCTGTTCACGCGTTTCTCCTATGTCAAGCCGCTGCCGCTTGGCAAGGCTTTTGACGATTGTTGTGGTCGGTGTGCAGGTGGCCGTAGACGACGCGGGCCAGGCGGCGTTTGAGGCAGCGCAGGGCTTCGGGTGTGGAG